>SHUM01000039.1 GCA_009691245.1 Acidobacteriota bacterium
GCCACCGCCACTTCAACCTGCCGCAACACCGTTACGATCTGCTCTGGTTTGTACCTCTGCATCGGCATATTCAAATACCTCCCTCATGAGATTCTCTCTCACTTCGGCTGGTATCGAAATCGCCGGGCAGGTCAGGATCGCGGCCGCGAGGCTCGGCTAGCGGTTCCGATCTTCAGCAGCAGCACCGTGCCGGCCGGCAGCAGCGTTGCGGAGTTGGCGATGAGCATGGGGGCGGAGCCGATCAGCAGGGCCTAACGTAAATTAGGACCTGAGTACTGTTCCCAACAGCTTGACAGCAGGCTACCATTTCAATGTGAGGCATAACACCCGGTGGCCACCCGGCGGCAATGGCAATGTGCTTTCCGCCGATGGCCAGGGCGCACACAGTAGCTGGAGGCTTTCCAAGATGATGCTCAAAAAGAATGGCTGGCTTCGACGTGGATTGCTTACGGCAATGGCCGTGGGCGTGTTGACGCTGACCACCATGGCGCCCGTAGGCCTGGCCCAGAATGGCAACGGCCGAGGACCATTCGACACGCCTCCGGGAAAGAGTGATGACGGCCCCGGAAACTCCGGCGGAAATGGCAATGGGAATGGGAACGAGAACAGCAACAAGAATGCCAACGGCAAGAAATCAGGTCGCGACAGCCTGAGCGTGGTGGCCAAGAACGCCACTGGAAGCGCGGGCACGATTACTCCCATGCTGCCAGATGATGAAGCGGCCAATTGGCGCTACGTGGCCTGCCTGCCCAACGCCACGTCCATCAACGAAACCTTCCCCATCGAGTTCAAGTTGACCAATGAGAATGACCATGCTGGTGATTCCGTGGATGTCGATCTGGACGCGTCCGGGCGATTGGCCGACAAAGTGGCTGTCCCTTCCGTTTTTCCAATTCAGGACAACGGCAACGTAGCGCTGAAGAATATCGTGGTAACCGCGAATGATCTGGCGGACGGAGCTTACACGCTGAATGTTCACGTGAGGGCCACTCCGCAGCGCAGCGTGGAAGTTTCGCAGCGGATGATTCACATTCACCTGCTCGTCGGCAAGGCATGCAGCGGCGATACGGAGGAGTCAACCGAATCCCGTCCGCCCGCGCCGTCGCAGCCTCCCAGCAACCCGCAACCGCCCGCCGGCGGAGCTCTGGTGAACACCGTGCCCGCCGCTGCAGGCACCGGCTTCTTCACGGATGGCGACTTCAATCTTCTGGAAAACTGCTCCGGCGCGGACGTGAGCGCGAACATGGGCGGGACGTTTGCCATCGTCGCCCGCGCGCAAAGCAGCGTGATCTCATCGACCAATCCCGGCACCTTCTACTTGAATTGGATCTGGGACAACACGGGCGGTGAGAAGAACGTATCCATCGAACTCAGCGCGGTCAATCTGATGGCGCGCGGCGCCAATGCGGTTCATGCGGCGCAGTTCGATGCCAACGGCTTCGTGAAAAATGAAGACAACTTCGATCTTGTCAATGAAGACGGCAAGCCCTGCGGTCCCGATGGACCGTGCATGGTGAAAGTCGCCGCCGGCAAGAAGTTGTGGGTGAACTGGCACCTGACCTTTGCGGGTAAAGGTCAATCCGCCGCGACCATCAGCAAGACCTGCGGTGAAGGCCTGCCCATCTCCGCAACCGCCACGTTGAAGGAAGGCGCGAACACTTTGAGCACCACCACGGTGAACGCCAAAGGCTTCGTGAAGTAATTTCATCCCAGCATTCCAGAGCGCCCCGTCGAACAGCATCGGCGGGGCGTTTGCTTTTTTGTCCTGTTCCCGCAGTGAAGCTATCCAGGTCGAAGCAAGCCGATCCAGCCTGTGCAACCGAGCCGATGGCCCACAAAAACTCTTGTGCATCGGCGCAAGACCTTGGATAATAGCCTAGCTATTTCCGGACGAGCCTGCGTGCCGTGCCCGGCGATGGAGTTCATGCAACACGCACTGGTAGCCACGGTGAGCGCCGTTCTTACCGTGGGGTTTTAGCGCAAGGCTGGATTTATAGATCAGCACCTAAAGCCCGCGGTGAACAGCTCATTCACCGTGGCTACCCAAGCCCGCGCCGCGATTTCATAGGAGACAACGATCATCATGGCCGACGAGAAGAATCCGCAAGCAAGCACTGGTAACACCATCGAGGCGCTCTATCTGGAAGACCGCAAGTTCGCGCCGCCCGCCGAGTTCCGCAAGAACGCCGTGCTCTCTGACGAAGGCATCTATGACCGTGCCGCGCGCGATCCCGAGGCCTTCTGGGCCGAGCAGGCTGAGCGCGTCCACTGGTTCAAGAAGTGGGATAAAGTCCGCGAGTGGAATGCCCCGTGGGTGAAGTGGTTCCTCGGCGGCAAGACCAATGTCGCCTACAACTGCCTTGACCGGCACCTCTCGACCGACCGGCGCAACAAGGCCGCGCTCATCTGGGAGGGCGAGCCGGGCGATGAGCGCGTGCTCACCTACAACGATCTGCATCGCGAGGTCTCAAAGTTCTCAAACGTCCTGAAGTCGCTCGGCGTGCGCAAGGGCGACCGCGTGGCCATTTACATGCCGATGATTCCTGAGCTGGCCATCGCCATGCTGGCCTGCACGCGCATCGGCGCGCCGCACACCATCGTCTTCGGCGGCTTCTCGCCGGAGTCACTTCGCGACCGCATCAACGACGCGCAGGCCAACGTGGTCATCACCTCGGACGGCGGCTGGCGGCGCGGCACGATCCTGCCGCTCAAGAAAAATGTTGATGAGGCCATCGCCGAATGCCCGTCGATAAAGGCTTGCGTGGTGGTCGAGCGCATCGGCGCGGCCGCCAACATTACCATGAATGAAGGCCGCGACCACTGGTGGCACGAGTTGATGAAGACCGCGTCGCAAGTCTGTCCCGCCGAGGAGATGGACGCGGAAGACCCACTCTACATTCTCTACACCAGCGGGACCACGGCGAAGCCCAAGGGTATTCTGCATACCACCGGCGGCTATCTCGTGGGAGTGACTTCCACGTTCCAGTGGGTCTTCGATTATCGCGACAACGACATCTTCTTCTGCACCGCCGACATCGGTTGGGTAACGGGGCACAGCTACATCGTCTATGGGCCGCTCTCGAACGGCGCGACGTCGCTGATGTACGAAGGCTCGCCCGACTGGCCCAACAAGGATCGCTTCTGGGCCATCATCGAAAAGTATCGCGTTAACATTTTTTACACCGCGCCGACGGCCATCCGCAGCTTCATGGGCTGGGGTCTCGAGTATCCACGAAAGCACGATTTGACAAGCCTCCGGTTGATCGGCAGCGTCGGCGAGCCGATCAATCCCGAGGCCTGGATGTGGTATCACGAGCACATCGGCGGCGGGCGCTGTCCGGTGATCGACACCTGGTGGCAGACCGAAACCGGATCGATTCTCATCTCGCCGCTCCCCGGCATTACGACGACGAAACCTGGCTCAGCGACGCGACCACTGCCCGGAATTGAGGCAGATATTTTCGACGAGAATGGCAACTCCGTGCCGCTCGGCGGCGGCGGATATCTGGTGCTGAAAGCGCCGTGGCCCTCCATCGCGCGCACCATCTATGGCGACGCGGATCGCTACGCGAAGACTTACTTCAGCCGCTACAGCCCAGATATCTACTTCACCGGCGACGGCGCCAAGCGCGACAAGGACGGCTACTATTGGCTCATGGGTCGCGTCGATGACGTGATGAACGTCTCGGGCCATCGCATCTCGACGACCGAAGTCGAGAGCGCGCTGGTAAATCATCCGTCAGTGGCCGAGGCCGCGGTGGTGGGCAAAGCCCATTCAATAAAGGGGCAGGCGGTTGTGGCCTTCGTTACGCTGAAGTCCGATGGCGCCAACATGGAGCCAGCCGAGAAGGTCGCCGAGCTGAAGCAGCACGTGGCCCACAAGATCGGAGCGCTGGCCCGGCCCGAGGAGATATACCTGACCGCCGAACTGCCCAAGACGCGTAGCGGCAAGATCATGCGCCGCCTGTTGCGCGACATCGCCGAAGGCCGCGCCATGGGCGACACCACCACGCTCGCCGACCCCGGCGTGGTCGCCCGCCTGCGCGACAAGTACGAGGCGGCGGAACAGTAGGGGAAAAGCGGGAGACAGAAAGCAGGAGATAGAAGTCAGGAGCCGACGATCCACTAGGATTGGGCTGACGGTAAAAATCATCGTAATAACTCCCACTCGCCGCCGGAAATCTCCCCGGCGGCGTTCGTGCAACCGGATCAGAAATCCCGCCACGGGGAGCCCAAAATAATCGAACTGAACAAGAATAAATAGCGAATATAAAACGAATTAAGAATCTGCGGTTTTGACCAAAGAATCGGCTGAGACCAAAGTGCACACTTTAACGGTTTTTGCGGTTCGGACAACTTTGACCAACGCCAGGATCAGGGAGACGTCGCGCTCCGTCAGCGGTAGTCGATTTATCATTTGATGCAGATTTCTTTGTCTTGTACTAAGCTTATCGAATTCCACAAGTATTTCACTTGACGAAGACTTTGGCTCTGTTAGCGAGAAGAGCTGTTGCATCAAGGCCCGAACCTGCCTGGCTGAAGCCGCACGGTTGGATTTATCCGCCGCTTCCGCTAATTTCGCAGATCCCAATAATTTGGTAAGTTTGGGCTTTCCTGAGTTTCTGGTCGAAGTGGATTCTTTGGATCGGGAATTGACTTCTGACGAGACATCTGATTCGACAGCCGAGCCTAGATGGGGCTGTGCCTCGGCCCCGGTTGCCACGCCCGACTCCGCCGCCAAGCTCTCCTCTGCCAATTTCCTGTTCCCCAACTTTTCAGATGCCGAGTCTGCTATCTCCCCGGCCATCTCTCCGGCCAAAACCCCGCTGCGGGAGAGTTCGTAACAGACCACGGCGACGGCCTGCCCCAGATTCATCGACGGCAGCGCGGCCACGGTGGGGATGCGCAACAAATGTTGGCAGCGCGCCAGATGGTCGTTGGTCAGTCCGCGCTTCTCGGAGCCGAACAGAATGGCGACCCGATCGCGGATCAGAGCAGGGATTGGGGATTGGGGGTTAGGGGTTTGGGAAGGCAAGCGCGAGATTCGAGAATCGAGAGTCGAGAATCGGGACGCGGCTCGCCCGCTTTGGGAGGTCGCGAGGCGCGCCGGCAGATCATTCAGGTCGATCACCTGCGACGCGTCCAGCGGCGTGCCGCTGCGGGGCGAGGCCGCGCTACCAGCAGCGGCGGGATCGGCCAGCACACCCGCGCGACGGTCGAGCGAACTGGTTCCCAGCACCCAGTTGCAGTCGCCGATAGCCTCGTCGAGCGCCGCATAGCATCGCGCATCTCCCAGCCATCCACGCGCCGACCCGCGCGGCCCATGCGGCGTCTCGCGATCCTTGTCCTTCTCGATCGCCTCGGCCCAGGCCTGCGCATGTACGCCAACGACTGCAATATCGCCCAACCCAAAATTGCGCGCCGCCCGCGCCGCCGCCAGAATGTTCAGCGGGTTGCGCGGCTGGACCAAAACTATGCGCACGGCCAAGCCGCGCGGCGGCACGATGCGCTCGCTCACGGCGCGCGGGGACATGCGGCGCACGGGTAGCGTGGGCGGCGGCACGATGCGCACAGGAGTCATTGTTGAATTGTAGCAGCCGCGCGGCGAGTGGAGCAGGCATTCCCGCCTGCGCTACCTAAAACATGCGCTACCTGCTAGTAATACTAGGTTAAGTACCATTGCGTTGCACCGTTGAGTCTGGCACTGTCGGCGCATGAAGCCGAACGCATTGAAAGCCCTGGATGGTCGCCTGGGACGGTTCCTGGAAGACTTGATCGAGCCGATGGGGCGCAGCGAGCGGCGTCATTGGGCGCGGGTTTATCTGGAAGGGTTGTTGCTGGACGGGGAGCGCAAGTCGATTGAGCCGATGGCGGAGCGCGTGGCCGGCGCGGACGTGCAGGCGCTGCGCCAGTTCGTGGGGCAGAGCCCTTGGGAGGTCACCGAAATCGAGCGGCGTTTGGCGCTGAAGGTGGTCGACCTGCTGAGCGAGCCGGAGGTTTGGATCATTGATGAGACGGCGTTTCCCAAAGCGGGCGAGCATTCGGTGGGGGTGGGCCGACAGTACCGCAGGACTTGGGCACGCTGGTCGGCCAGCTCCCGAGTTCGGCCTGGCGCATGGTGGAATGGCGTCAGGGAAGCCGGGGCCGGCAACGTTCGCGCTTCGCGCGCCTGCGCGTTTGGGCGGCGCACGGCTGGCGGAAACAGGAACACCCGGATCGTGTGGCCGAGTGGCTGTTGGTGGAATGGCCCATGGAATCGCCCGCGCCCACCAAATACTGGCTGGCACAGCTCGGCGCGCAGCCGGGCGGACTCAGGCGGCTGGTGCGCATCGCCAAGGCCCGCTGGCGGGTTGAGTTGGATTACCGCGAGTTGAAGGAGGAACTGGGACTGGATCATTACGAGGGCCGTCAATGGCTGGGCTGGCATCATCATGTCTGCCTGGTGAACATCGCCTATGCGTTTCTTCGCTCAGAGCAGGCCCGCGTCAAAAAAAACTTCTGGTGTGACCTTGCCGATGGTGAGGAAGAGCCTGCAAGTCGTCCTCATTAGGCTCCTCGGTCGTTGCCCTTGGCGCCAGTCCCCATTCGACGACCCGTTGTATCCCTTAACCTAAGTATTACTAGTTACTGTTTCAACTCCACGATGGTGGCTCCGGTGCCGCCTTCGTTGGGTGGGGCGGGGGAAAACTTTTCCACCTGCGGGTGCGTCGCGAACATCTCGGCCAGCGCGCGCTTCAGGATGCCCATGCCGTGGCCGTGTACGACGCGCACGCGCGTCAGTTGGGCGAGCAATGCGTTGTCCAGAAATTTGTCGACACGGCGGACGGCATCGTCCGCTGTCTCGCCGATCACGTTGATCTCGGCGGATGAACCCTGCGCGGCGTTTTCCATGCGCACGCGGATGCCGGCGCCGCCGCTCCCGCCAGTATGGCTCCCAGCATGGCTCAATGCCGGCTTGCTATTGCTTGAGCTAGTCGAGGAGGCGACGGACGCGGCGGGAATTACTTCGGAGACATCATCAAATGACACCTTCATGCGCAGCGATCCGATCTCCACTTCCAACCCGTTGTCGCTTTTCGCGCGAACGATTCCAGTTTTATTGAAGCTCTTCAGGTGAACGCGGTCGCCCACTCCGGCCTGGCGCGGCGTGAGGGCGGGCAGCGGCAGGGCAGCAAGAGCGGTGGCGGCGGGACCGACAACCGCTTGCTCGGGGGCGCTGGCTTCGGCGTCGGTGCCGGTACCGCTCAGGTGGCTGACCCAACTCTGGCGCAGATCGTCCTGCGCCTGCTCCTTGAATTGCGACGCGACTTTCGCGGCCTTCTTCGCAGTATCGGCGGACTTGCCGGAGCGCGGAGCGCCAGCGCCAGCCAACGCCGCAATCTCTTTCAGCTTCTGCTCGGCGCGCTCGTGCAGCTCGCGCGTGAGCGTCTCCAACTGGCCCTCCCACGCGGCGGCGCGCTCGGCCTCGCGCTGGCGCTGCGTCTCGGCCCAGATGCGTTCGCGCTCGCTTTGCTCCGACGTTCGCTGTTCGAGATCCGCGCGCAGGCGTGTGGCCGCTTCGGAGTCCTCCTGCAAGCGGGCGAGAAAGCGCTCGACATCATGATGCGCTGTTGTCAATGCTTGGCGCGCGCGCGCCAGAACATCGGCGGGCAGGCCTAATCGTTGCGCAGTAGCCAGTCCGCTAGAGCTGCCGGGACGGCCCAACTCCAGCTTGTAAGTGGGCGCGAGCGTCTCTTCGTTGAAGCCCATGCTGCCGCTCTGCAGACCGTCGCTACTGGCCGCGTAGGCCTTCAGCGCCATGTGGTGCGTGGAAGTAACGGCGAAGACGCCCAGCGCGCGGAAGCGTTCCATCACCGCGACAGCCAGCGCGCCGCCTTCTTCCGGGTCAGTCGCTCCGCCGAGTTCGTCGAGCAGGATCAGCGACGCAGGGGTTACCGATTCCAGCATCGACTTGATGTTTAACAGGTGTGAGGAGAAGGTGCTGAGATTCTCCGAGATGGATTGCGCGTCGCCAATGTCGGCGAGGACCCGATCGAAGAACGGCAGTTCGGCGCGCTCGGCGGGGACGGGGAGACCGGACAAAGCCATCAGCGCCAGCAGCCCGGCGGTCTTCATGGCCACCGTCTTGCCGCCGGTGTTGGGGCCGCTGATCACCAACATGCGGCTGTTCTCACCAAGCACAAGAGTCAGGGGAATGACGGATGACTGCTTCTCTGCTCCCTGACCGCGCAGCAGCGATTCCAGCAAAGGGTGGCGCGCGGCCTGCAGCACCAGGCGGGGCGCGGCGTCCTTTTCGCAGAATTGCGGAATCACGCAATGATAGTCAGCCGCAAATCGCGCCGAAGCGAAGGCGTGATCCAACCGCGCGAGTATGGCGGAGGTCTCGGTTATTTCCGCGGCGCGGGCGTGGAAGGACGCGGTGATCTCGCGCAGGATGCGGTGCACCTCGCGCGCTTCCTCTTCCTTCAAACGCACCAGATCGTTGTTGGCGTCGATGGTTTCGAGCGGCTCCACGTAAAGCGTCTGGCCGCTGGAACTCGACCCATGCACCACGCCGCGCAACTGACTTTTCTTCTGCGCGCGCAGCGGCACGACGAAGCGGTCGCCGCGCACGGTGATGATCTCGTCCTGCGCGGACTCTTCGCCGGAGACCTGCCTCAGCAAATTACGGAGAGAGGAAAGAATCAAGCGGCGTTGTTTGTCGATCTCCTGGCGGATGCGCGCCAACTGCGCGCTGGCACGGTCATCCAGATCGCCCGAGGGCAGCAGCTTGCCGGACCACTGGCGGACCAGCGGCTCGAAGTCGCCGATGCGATCGCCTACGCTGGCGAGCAACGGAAACTTGCGCCGCGCCTGCACCAGCGCCGCGCGAATCGCTACGGCGACTTCCAGCAGACGAAGCAGTGAGATAATCTGCGGAATCTCCAGCGCCGCGCCTTCCACTCCGATGCGCTGGAGAATTTCCTCGGGAGCGTCGATGCCGCCGAACGAGATGGATTGGAGATTTGCGGAGTCGCTCTGCGCCGGTCGAATGCCAGACTGGGAGCGCGCGGACTGTGTAGGGCCGGAGAGTTCGCGGCGGTAAGCCATTGCTTCAGCGGCGAGCTTGAGCCGGCTTTCCACTGCATTCGCGTCCCCACCCGGAGTCAGGTCGAGGATGGACTTGCGTCCCAGCGGACAACCGGCGTAGCCCGCCACCAGCGACAGCAGTTCGTGATACTCAAGTATTTCCAGCGCGGAGGTAGACATTTTTCTTAGTCAACAAAATCCAACTGCTTGCCAGCCTGAGCGGCCTGTCCCTATTTATCGGGAAGCGTAGGACTTGCTTTTTCAGCTTCCGAATGGAAACCAAAAGCAGATCCTTCGCTTCCCGATAAATCGGGACAAGCCGCTCAGGATGACAGTCTAAATTATAAGGGTGACAGCCTAAATGACGATGGCAGTATAGAAATAAATTACCAATGAGCCGCTAGGGCTTGCTGGCGACGACCGGAGCGCTGGTGGACGTAACCGCGGTGGCGCCGGGAACGGTGGCGAAGTAGCCGCGGCGGGCACGCAACCTCAATCCTTTGCGCTTCGGCATGGTGATCTCAATTTCATGATACTTGCCGTCGCGCGGCGTGGTGGGAACAAAGGACAAGGCGTACTGGCTGCGCAACTCCGTGGCGATGGAGTAGAACGCATCGTCCAAGTCTTCCCAAGTAGCTGGCTGGAAATAGCGTCCGCCGGTTTCATCGGCAAACTCCTGCAACACTTTATCGCCGGGCAGCTTCACGCCTCGGACATTGGTCGAAATGCTGTAGACAATGACCTCGGCGCGTTGCGCGCTCTCCATGGTCTGGGCGCGGCTGAAGCGGCTTTGGTTGTCCTCGCCATCGCTGAGCAACACCAGCGCGCGACGGAAATTGCTGGAGGGCGGCGCTTCCACGAGCAGGCGGTCGCGCGTGGCGTAGTAAATGGCGTCATAGAGCGCCGTGCCGCCGCCGGCGCGCAACTGGCCTACCGCGGTATTTAATTTGTCGAGATCGTCGGTGAAGTCCTGCAGCAGTTCGGCCATGCTGTCAAAACTCCCCAGCAGCGCTTTGTCGCGGCCACGCACCAACAGCGAAGAGAAAAAGTCGATGGAAGCCTTCTGCTCAAACTCCAGGCGGTCGCGGATGCTGTTGCTGGTATCCACCAGCAGGCCCAGGCGGAGAGGCACGTCGGTTTCGCGGGCGAGATTCTTAATTGTCTGCTTGACCCCATTCTCAGAAACCTGAAAATCTTCGAGCGTCAGGTCGGTTATTAGACGGTTCTTGTTATCCGTCACGATGAATGGGACGGAGACCTCTTCCACCAGTACGCGAATCGGCACGTCGTCAGGCGAATCGGCGGGCGAATCGGCCGGCTGCTGGGTGCGCGCGGGAGTCAGCAAGACGGATAAGACAATCAGGCTTATGAGAAAACGATGCATATTTAAGTTGTCCAGAACGGTCTAGATTGCAGGATCATGTTAATGATCGCCTTCGCCGCCCGGACTGTCAAGCGGCCTGTAAGTGGCCCTGTAGGTACCCGCGACCTCCTCTGGTGATCGGCGCGAGCGCGGTATGCTAAACTGCCCATTGGCCTTGGTTGGAAGCTAGATTGTCGCTCGGAGTGAGAGGATTGGGCTTCATTGCCTATCAGGAGTTGGTGGAAGATAGTTCCCCGCCGGGCGTCCGTATTTTCATGGAATGCCAGCAGCAAGATAGCTCCATCAGTTACAGCTATGCGGTGAATGTGGTGTTCTCACCGGGCAAGCTTGGCTGTGCGCTATCGGGTGTGGACGACATCCTGGCCCTCAAGAAATTCTACAAACTAGTCTTCAGTCTGGAGGAACGCGCGCGGGAGCGCGGCCATGACTGGAAAGTGGTGTTTGAGAGCAAGGATTCGCTGCTGGAACATTTGGGCTATACCCGTAACGCTCGCCTGCTTGGCGCGGACGCGCATTTGCAGCGCCGTCCGGCGACGGACGTGGCAGCAAGTTAATCTCATCGGACCAGGATTCCCATGAAACTAATCGTTACCGGCGGAGCCGGATTCATCGGCTCGAACTTCATTCGTTATTGGCTGGGGCAGCACCCCGACGACCGCATCATCAACATCGACAAGCTCACCTACGCGGGCAATCCCGCCAACCTGGAGGGCCTGGGCAACCGCCACGAGCTGGTCCCGCTGGACATCTGCTCGCCCGCCATGGAGGAGCACCTGCGCGGCGCGGAGATGGTGATCCACTTCGCCGCCGAGTCGCACGTGGACCGCAGCATTGACTCAGCCGAGGAGTTCATCCGCAGCAACGTGCTGGGCACCGAGCGACTGCTCTGCGCGGCACGCAAACAAAAAGTCAGCCGGTTTGTGCATGTCTCAACGGATGAAGTCTATGGCGCGCTGGGCGCGACGGGCGAGTTCACTGAAGACACGCCGCTGGCGCCCAACAGTCCGTACGCGGCAAGCAAAGCTGGCTCGGACCTGATCGCTCGGTCCTACTTTCACACGTACGGCTTCCCCGTGGTTATCACGCGCGCCTGCAATAACTACGGACCGTATCAATATCCCGAGAAGTTCGTTCCGCTGATGACCACCAACGCGCTGGAAGACAAACGCGTGCCGGTATACGGCGAGGGCACGCAGGTCCGCGAGTGGATACACGTGGAAGACCACTGCCGTGCCATCGAGGCCGTGGCACTGCGTGGGCGAGCGGGCGAAGCTTATAACATCGGCAGCGGGCACCGGCAATCGAATCTCGAAAGCGTGAAGATGATTCTCGCGCTGCTCGGCAAGCCGGAGTCGCTCATCGAATACGTCGCCGACCGCCCCGGCCACGACTTCCGCTACGCGCTCGATTGCAGCAAACTACGCGGCGAACTCGGCTGGGAGCCGAGGCACGATTGGACGAAGGGTCTACAGCAGACGGTTGAGTGGTACCGCCAGAATCAAGCGTGGGTGGAAAGCGTGAAGAGCCAAAGCTTCCGCCAATACTATGCGCAGATGTACGAGGCGCGCGACCAGTTCGTGCAGCAAGCGAAGGCTTAGTCGCCGCTTTGGTATAATCAACGCAGATGAAAACTTTACTCACCCTCATCGCCACGACACTGTTGTACGCCACCCTGGGCTGGTCCCAGGTGGAAGTTGCCGTTGTCCTTCCGTTTGACAACGAATCCCCTGACGCCAAGCTCGACTGGGTGAGCGAAAGCTTCGTGGAAGTCCTCTCCACGCACCTGAACACCTCGCGGCTGCTGGCAGTGGATCGGCGCGAGCGGGCCACCGCGTTTGACACGCTGGGAATTCCCTCGGCGCGCATTCTGAGCAACGCCACCATCTACAAGGTCGCCGAGATATTGGACACCGACCGGGTGGTGCTGGGTTCTTTCAAGTATGAGGATGGACTTCTCTCGGCTTCCGCGCAGGTCTTAACCATGACCGGACCTACTCTCAGCAAATCGTTTGCTGAACAAGGGCCGCTCGCCAGTCTTCTGGAGATTCAAACCGCGCTGGCCTGGCAGATACAAAAACACCTGCAACCCGAATATCCCTACTCGAAAGAGGAGTATATTGCCGATCGCGGCAGCCTGGGCAACATCAAGCTGGAAGCCTTTGAGAACTATATCCGCGGCCTGATGGCCAAGGATCGTGTCCCGCAGATTCAGCTCTTCCGCACCGCCGACCGTATCGATCCACGATTCACCAAGCCGGCATTCGAGTTGGGACTGTTGTACTTCCACGACCGCGACTATCCGACCAGCATCCTTTGGCTGGCCAAGCTGCGCCGTTCGGACCCGGACTATCTCGAGGCCAATTACTTTCTGGGTCTCGCCTATCTCTATCAGGGACAATACGAGCGCTCCGCGGCGGCGTTTCGCGTGGTGGAAACCAACTTGCCCCTCAACGAGGTCTATAACAATCTGGGTATCGCACTGGCGCGGCGCGATCAGCCTGGAGCGATTCAATATTTTGAGAAGGCGCATCTGAGCGATCCCGCGGACGCGGACTACCAATTAAATCTAGGCTTTGCGTATTGGAAACGCGGCGAGTGTGCCAGCGCGGTGGAGCACCTTGGCCCGTCCGTCGACAAACTCAATTTGGCCGCAGGCCGTGCTATCTACGCCGATTGCCTGAAACAGCTGGGCCGCGAGGCGGAAGCTAACGCCGAGTTGAGTCGTCTGCCCGCGACCTATAACGTGGCTGAAACGTCCCGGCTGGCCAATCTGGAGCGTCCCAAGGACAAACATGACGCCGTCAGCTTCCGCCAGCTCACGCGATTGATGCAGATACAGGAAGAACTCCAGCACTCGAAGTTTTCCACCGGGGTCCATGCCGAATTGCATTTCAAAAAAGCGATGGAGGATGCCGTCAGCGGACTCGAGCAGGAAGCGATCGAGCAACTCCACAGCGTGCTCGACTACGATCCGCAGGACAGCCGCGCCTATCGCGAACTGGCCCGCATTCATCTGAAGGCCATACGCCTGGATGACGCGGCGCGCGCGGCGGGGCGGGCTTTGCAATGGAATAAGTCGGCGGAGAACTATATTTTGTTAGCGCAGATTCAGATTCAGCAGGGCCACAAGCCCGAGGCGATGGCCTCCGCTGAAGCAGCGCTTGGTCTGGACCCCTCGAGCCGAGTGGCCAGCGAGATGGTGTCCACTTTGCAGGCCGAGACGGGTACGTCCACGTCAAATCGCTAGTTGTATGTAGTAAAATGTGGTTGTATGTAGTCGTGCTTATGAATTTTAGCCACCTCCAATTACATCTGCTCCGCACCGCACTTTTAACTACGTGTGTCGTCCTACCGCGTTTAACCTGGGCACAGGAGGCGAATCCATCGCCAGTAACCGTCCCGGTGCCGCGCGTGGTCGAGATTCTGATCGACGGTGTCATCCACTCCGTCTCCGCCGAATTTGTGCAGGCGGGCATGGAGCTGGCCGAGGAGCGAAACGCCGCGCTGATTCTGATTCAGATCAGCACGCCCGGGGGGCTGGACACCTCCATGCGTCAGATCATCGAGCGCATAATCGCCAGTCGCATTCCGGTCGCAGTTTACGTTGCGCCGGCTGGTAAGCGCGCCGCCTCTGCCGGCTACTACATCCTGCTCTCCGCCGATATTGCCGCCATGACTCCGGGAACCAACACCGGCGCGGCCCATCCGGTCCTGCTCGGCGGGCAGATGGACGAGACCATGAAGGAAAAAGTGGGCAACGATGCCGCCTCCTACCTGCGCAGCATCGCGGGCAAACGCAATCGCAACCCGAAACTAGCAGAGACCGGCGTCATCGATAGCAAGTCGTTCACCGAGCAGGAAGCGCTCGACGGCAAGTTGATTGACCTCATCGTCGCCAATCGCGACGAACTGCTCGCGAAACTCGATGGTCGTCAGGTCACGCGCTTTGATGGAACGCAGGTTACGCTGGAACTATCCGGCGCAATTGTTGAGCGCTATGATCCATCATTCCGTCAGGTGTTTCTGTCGCGGATACTGGACCCCAACATCGCCTTCCTACTGCTGATCCTCGGCGTGCTGGGCCTCTACGTTGAGTTCTCCAATCCCGGCGTGATCCTTCCCGGCGTGGCGGGAGGAATCTCCCTGATCCTGGGCCTGTTCGCTCTCTCCCTGCTGCCGGTGAACTGGGCCGGTGCCGCGCTCATTTTCCTGGCGATGGCCTTATTCATACTTGAGGCCAAGTTCACTTCCGGCGGCGTACTTGGCGCCGGAGGCGTGCTGGCCATGATCCTGGGCGCTCTGATGCTGATCGACACGCGCCTGCCCGGCGGCTCTGTTACACTTCCGGTAGCGATCGCCGTGGCACTGCCTTTTGGCGGCATTACCATATTTCTGCTGCGCCTGGTGGTGCGGGCCCGTCAGGGAAAAATCGCCACGGGCGAGACGGGCATGGTCGGCGAGATTGGCCGCGTGGAAGTGGCGCTGGCAGCCGAAAGCACGCTTGCCGGCGCTCCGAAAGGCAAAGTGTTCGTTCACGGCGAGCTATGGGATGCAGTCAGCGGTGAAAACATTTCAGTGGGCACGACGGTGCGCGTAAAATCCGTCAACGGCTTGACGCTCGAAGTGGAACCGACCGACCCACAACGGCGCAGTTGAATTTGTCCGGCACCAATCATTCGCATTCAGTTGGCAGCTCGAAAGGAGCACTTCATGGGACTACCTTTTTCAATGGGCACGATTATTTTTCTCATTGTCGCCATCTACCTGATTTCTTCGGTAAAGATTCTTAATGAGTACGAGCGTGGAGTCATCTTCCGCCTGGGCCGCCTGTTGGCCCACGATAAAGGGCCGGGAGTCATTTTCGTATTCGCGCCCATTGATCGTATCGTGCGCATTTCGCTGCGCATGATCACCATGGAGGTCCCGCCGCAGGAGACCATCACGCGCGACAACGTCAGCGTAAAGGTCAACGCTGTGGTCTACTTCCGCGTGCTGGACGCCAACAAGGCCGTGGTTGAGGTGGAGAATTATCTTTACGCCACGGGTCAGTTGGCCCAGACCACGCTGCGCAGCGTCATCGGCGAAGTAGAACTCGACGATCTGCTCAGCCAGCGTGAGAATCTCAACGAGCGCTTACAGACCATTCTCGATCAGCACACCGCGCCCTGGGGCGTGAAGGTTTCCAAGGTGGAAGTGAAGCAGGTGGAGATCCCCGAGCAGATGGTCCGCGCCATCTCCAAGCAGGCCGAGGCCGAGCGCGAAAAGCGCGCCAAAATCATTCACGCCGAGGGCGAACTGGGCGCTTCCATCAAATTGAGCGAAGCCGCCGCGGTCCTCGCCAAGGAGCCGACTGCGATCCAACTGCGCTACCTGCAGACGCTGACCGAGATCGGTGTCGAAAAGAATACCACCGTAGTCTTCCCCATCCCCATTGATATATTCTCAAGGTTGACGGGAGTGAAGGACAGCGGTAAATCCAGTTAGCAATCAACCCCGCCCGCTCACCACCCGGAAGCGCAAATTTGCATAGGAGATTAATGGCAATGGCTCAAAACCCATCCAGGCAGGTCGAGTTGGTCCTTGAAAACCGACAAGTGATGGGAGTCTTTCTGGTGATGGCGGTGCTTTGTGGCATCTTCTTCGCCTTGGGATTTGTGGTGGGCAGGAATACCATGACGGGCGGCGAGACGATCGTTGAAGTGGTGGATGACAGCATCCCACCGGGAGAAAAACCGAGCGCGTTGCCATCGCCCACTTACATTCCGCGCTCCCAGCAGACCGTCGTGGCCGGCGAAGCCGCCAGCGGAGCGTCTGCTGAGGCCGACTTGAGCTTCTACAACAACGTCGAGACCAATGCCCCAGACGGCCCCGGCGAAACCGCGGCGGAGCAAGACCAAAGCGCTGCCAGCGCGCCCCCAGTCGGCCCTCCCCCCAATGGCATCATTGTCCAGGTGTCGGCGCTCACTCGACGCGAGGACGCCGAGAGTCTCCTGACCTTGCTCAAGGAGAAGCAACTCCCCGTGCTGGTTACCACCAGCAGCAACGATACACTATTCCACGTAGTCATCGGACCATACAAAACCGACAAGGAAGCTGAGCAGGCCAAGCAGGCGCTGGAGAAGGACGGGTTTCGCCCGTTTATCCGGCGGTAAAGCCTTAACCCGAACCGCTCCCTCCCGGTTGCGGCTTGGTTGAGAAAAATCAAAAGCCGCGCGATCCCGGAAACGGGGATCGCGCGGCTTTAACATTTATGGAGTCGGTGAATACGATGCCGTTATAAAGCGGCCTTGGCCTGTTGCGCTGCCAGTGTTTGTAAGGCTTTGAATACTTCATTCACATTGCGTTCCGTGTCTTCCAGCGACCCGGTCGTATCAATAACGAAATCGGCCATCGCCTTCTTCTCATCGCCGGGCATCTGCGCGGCCATGCGGCGGCGGATATCTTCCTCAGAAATCGGCGCGCGGGTCCGATACCGCTCGATCTGCTGTTCGGGCTTGCACCAGACGACAATGATCTTATCGAAACGGCGATGCTGGCCGGCTTCGAACAGAACAGCCGACTCGACCAGCACCACGGCCTCGTGATTTTTGGTCCGCTGTAACTGAATTTGCCGGTCAATCTCGCGTAGCACGGGAGCATGCACGATGGCATTCAGGTGCTTGAGCTTGTCGAGATCATTGAAAACAATGCCGGCCAGCTTGGCGCGATCCAGCTTACCGCCGGCGTCCACCACATCGGGTCCGAACCCGCTGACGATACGGTCATAGACCACTGTCCCGGGCTGCATCATGCTGCGGCCAATCTCATCCGAGTTGATGGTCGTCCCGCCCAGCTTGGCGAAGATCGCCGCCGCTGTCGACTTGCCGCTGCCAATTCCGCCTGTCAATCCTGCCGAGATCATCCTGCCTCCAATTGAAAATCGAATAATAGTAAAAATAATTATAACAGAAATTTATGCAGTCTGGTAATAGAGTTCGTTGGGAGGTCGCGTGACAGAGCCGCGACCGTGAGGGAGCGGTGGCAGGAAGTGGGTGGCCTCTCAAGCCACCGCTCCCTCACGGTCGCGGCTCTGTTAGATCGCCTTCAGAAGGAAAGCCGCAACGCGAACTGTATCTGGCGAGCCGTAGTCGCCGGACTAACGTAGCGACCCAGGCCGGGATTATACCCGCGACCGGTGAAGACAATCATGCTGCTGGCCGTCGGCGTGCGATAGTTTACGTGGTTGGCCAAGTTGAAAAACTCCGTGCGAAACTGTAGTTTCCGCGTGCCACCGAGCGAGAAATCGCGCTGCAGAGATACATCCACATTCACCAATGACGGACCGTAAACAGTTCCCCGCCCGACGTTGCCGATGGTGCCCGGCTCGGGAATGCTGAACGCGCAGGGATCAAAAAACTTATCGGGTTCCACTAGAGGCGCGCCCGGCTCCAGGAGAGTCTCTCCCGTGATGGGGTCCTTGCAACCGATGGAAGTGGCGCTGCGAGGGTTGTTACTTTGCCCCGGAACCAGATTGGGCCGCGTCGCCGCGAACAGATAATCGCCTCGCCGGAAATTGATACGCACCGTGGTAGGCACGGAGGTACGGAAGCTGAAGATGCCGCCCAGCCGCCAGCCGCCGAATAATTTTCCGGCAACTGGAGCGAATCCGCTGCCGCCATTGCTTTCCGGGACGCTGTAAAAGAAGCTGGTCGAGACGCGCTGGCGGTTGTCGAAGTCCGACGGTCCCCGGTCCAGCTTGCGGTCCAGCCCATACTGCTGCGCGCTGGCGCTGGTGCCGATATTCGACGCATCGTCGATCGTCTTTGAAAGCGTATAGCTCAGGCGCACGTTCATGGCGCGCGTCAACCGGGTGTCGGCGGTCAGCAGGAAGGAGTTGTAGAAAGACTGCGCGTCGCTGTTCATCAGGTTGATGCCGCTGCGAAACGCCGGATTTGTGTATTGCGGCGTGGGATTGGGACAATTCGTCGTCTGGCCCGCCGCCCCGCAGGGGAATAACAGGGTGCCGTCCGGACGCTTGACAGGCGGGGGAAATAGATTCGTCTCATAGTTGCGCCAGATATGGTTGCCGCGTGCGCCGACATATCCGGCCTGCACGGTGGTCTGCATGGGCAGGCGGCGCTGCAGAGAAAACTCGTAGCGCATCACGCGCGGCGTGGTGAAATCGCGATAGGCCAGCGCCTGCGCCTGCTGCGGCTGGCTCGTTGACGACGCCAGCACACCGGCGACCGCGCTGGGAAACGTAGCGCGGGCGTCAAAATTGGGATTGACTGCGATGCGATAAAATGGCGCCATGTTTTTCTGCGTATCCACGGCGTAGCCGAGCTGCTCGTCGTAATAAATCCCGATGCCCGCGCTGATGCTGGTGACGTCGCTGGTGTTGCGCCCGCCGCCGGGCGACCAGGCCACGCCGATGCGCGGCGAAATGTTGCCAAGTGAAGGGTTGTGATCGAGCAGAGGCCCAACCACCATCTGCGTGCCGGTCAGAATGTCATCCAGAAACGAGGTGCGCCCTAGCCGGTCATGAATCAGCGTGGCAAACTCATAGCGCAGTCCCAGGTTGAACATCAGGCCGGGGCGGACGCGGTACTCATCCTGAGCATAAAAGCCGAGCAGCGTCTGGCGCCAGGCCTTGGTATTGTCCGAGCCGGGCAGCGCGACGGTTACGGAGGTGCCCTCTGGCCCGCCTTGCAGAAAACTGTCGAGACTGTTGAACGACCAGATGCCGGACTTGTTGGCGCTCGAGGTTACGTCCCAGCGGTAGCGGTGCAGCTCCGCGCCGAGCTTCAGCCCGTGCGCTCCGCGCTGCACAATCACGTCGCCGGAATATTGGAAGCTGTTCATCTTGTTCGTCTCCGGCGCGGTGAACAGCGGGCCGAAGGTAACCGTGCCGGGAATATTCAATTGTCCAAACTGCGGCGCTTCGGGCAAAAAATATCGCGAAGCCGGAATATTGATCTCTGGCGAGGTGGTGCTGGTGGTCTGGTCGGTGGGACGCGTGTAGCCCAGCCGGAAAGACGCCACCAACCGCGTGCTGAAAATGTGGCTGCCCACCAGCGTGGCATACTGTTGCCGGGTCTTGACCCTGCTGCCGAATGCGTATATCCCGCCCCCACGTATGCTGCGGGCATCATCAAATGAGTAGCGTGCGAATAGCGCGGTGCGGTCGGAAAGCGCGTGATCCACGCGCAGCGTGAAGAACTGCTCATCGGTCGGCAGATACTGCGGCGAAAGATTCTGCGCCAGCCCGCCGCCCAGCCGCCCACCATCGAACTCCAAGTTAGGCAACGGCATCAGGTCCAGATACGGCCGAATCGCGGGGAAAACGCCAAATGTGCGGATCGCCGCGCCGGAAGCGTTGGTGATGATGCCCTGCCGCGCGTTGGAGTCGATGAAGGTGTCGAGTTGATTCTCGGTAAGGCGGTCGAGCATGGCCTCGAAACTGCCCATGATGAACGTCTTGTCCTTGCGCAGCGGCCCGGTGGCGGTGAAACCGAATTGATTGCGCTTGAAGGGCGGCGGGTGGGTTCCATCGAAGAAGCTGCGCGCATCCAGCTTGCTGTTGCGCAGATACTCAAACAGGCTCACGTGTACTTCATTCGAGCCCGAGCGCGTTACGGAGTTCAACACGCCGCCGCTGCCGCGACCGTATTCAGACGAGAACGTGGTGGCGAACACCATCACCTGCAACACAGAGTCGGTGCCGAGTTGCACGCCGGCTGCGCTGCGCGGCGATCGGTTCCCGGTGTCCATGATGTTGGTGCCGTCGAGCAAGAAGCTGTTCGATGAGGCTCGCCCGCCGTTCACATTCAAGTTTCCGCCGCCGATGCCGCGCGAACCCGACCCCGCTGAAGGGTCGCTGACACCCGCTTCCAGCGTAGCGAGTTGCGAGTAGCTGCGGCCGTTCAGTGGCAGTCCCACCAGCAGGCTTTCGTTAATCAGGCTGCCGCCGGCGCGCGGCGCGGTGGCGGCAGCTTGGCTCATTGACGTTGCAGGAGTTGTCTGCAAAGGCCGCGCAGGGCCAGACGGCGCATTCGTCTGCTGCGCAAATCCTCGCACTCCCATCACTGCGACAACTAAGATGGCCACGATGAAACTTAGAGGAACGGCGCGTGCCTCCTCATAAAGAAATTTGCTTCGAAGGGAATACTTCATCACTATGAATCCTTCCGCTGGAGAGAGTCGCGGGAAACGTTCTGATTCTATATCGTGGCTGGCATAAAACGAAAGATGCGATTCCTCACCGCCGTTGGGCGTGAAGGAATCGCATGAAATCATCGAGTCCAGTTTCGTTGATCCGCACCGTGCCGCGGCCAAACGCCGATTAATGAGTAAAGAAGAAGCAGCCGATGACCGGAATTTCTTCGTCCATGTTGAACAGCGTTACGTTGCCGTCATCGCCTTTGGCCAATTCAACGGGGCTGCCGTCAGCGCCTTTGGCGGAGGAGTCCAGCATCGCCAGTTTTACTTCGCCCTTCTTGGCGTCCTTGGCAACACGAAACTTCACGTAGGCCACAATGCCCGGCTTGATTACCGTTTTGCCGACGACGCTGACTTCCACCACTCCGAGCGTCTTATCGGACTTGTCATCGGCGACCGTGGTCTTTACCTCGGCCTCCGCCAGCTCGGCGGCCAGCGCGCGCTCGACGGACTCGTACGCCAGCGTATCTTTCGGAAAGCTGACGTGCAGCAGCAGACTATTGGCCTGCGCGCCCTCGGACCCCGAAAAGGTTACCGGGATGTCAATCACGTCCGTTGGTTTCGCGGATGCAAACCCCATATTGATGCGCGTGGTCTCCTGCGCGCGGACTACACCAGCCATGCCCAGAACGACGGCCAGCATGACCACCAGGGAGTTTCTGCTCATTCTCATCACTTCGTTCTCCTTCGGTGCAACCTGCAATAGTAAGATGTAATACTCCAAACATCCGCAGATTATATGATGCATAACGGAACTGGCCCGTTATCTCCACTATACTCCATCTGTCGTCAGGGCATGGCAAATGCCATGCCCTGAAACAGATACGGCCTAATGCAAAAAGATACTAACCGCCACCGGAGCGAACCGCGGCGGTCTTGCGCTTGCCAACCAAGTTCTTATATGTGGTTACCTGCGCGCCTGCCGGACGGTAGTTGTATTCGGCGGCGAAGTTGCTGTGGACGAAGACCGGCTTGCCGTCAAACACGGTTAGCTGCGGCTGGATGGTGCTGACCTCCTCCTCAGGGATGGTCATGTAGTCCTTGTCGAGTACCACCAAATCCGCCAGCTTGCCGGGCTGGATCATCCCGAACTGATCGGGCCGCAGCACGTACTCAGCGGCCCAACTGGTAATCATGCGCAGCGCGGTGGCGCGATCGACGCGCTCGTTCGGTCCCCAGACGCGGCCTTTCGAGTCCTTGCGCGTCAGCATCACTTCCATGTCATCCCACAGGTACGAGTTGGTGTCCGACTCAAAGACCACGCGCGCGCCCGCGGCCAGCAGGCTCTTCACCGGGCTGATCCAGTTGTGGGCCAAATCCTCGCCGTACGCGTCGGCCTTCGCCTGGCCCTCTTCCACCGAACGGGCCACGTAGCAACTGAACCACACGCCCAATTGCGCGGCGCGCTTGAAGTCTTTAGGGTTCACCTGATCGCAGTGATCCACGGCCCACAGCTTGGTGGCGTCCTTGCCGTACTGCTTCTGAATCTGCTCGACCAGGTTGAAGATCAGGCGGTGCGACTTGTCGCCGGCCACATGCGTGTTGCCGAAGCGCACGCCGTACTTGCCAGCGTTCAGCGTCCAGTTCTGGTAGTAATTGCTCTTGATGTTGGCGGCCTTGTTCACCGAACCCATCGCGCCACGATACTCGATGTCATAGTGGCACTGACCCGACGGGAACCAGCTATCGATCACGCCGTAGGCCGCCTTGCGCTTCTGATCGGTGCAGGCGCGCGTGGTAACACCGTCCACCGCCGTTGGCCCGATAGCGGTGATCCAAATTTTGTCCGTGCCGGAGTTAATCTTCTTGGCGAGCGCGGGCATCTCCTTCGCGAAATTCTGCACCGCGCCAAAATCTTCAATCGTCCCATAGCCTACGCGCATGGTCAGCTCGTTGCGCGCGGCCAAATATTCATAAGCGTGCAGCGCGTCCTGCGGCATGCGCGATGACACCGTGGTCAGGCCCATCGAATTCAGTTCCTGCATGTCCGGCTTGTACAGACCGGCCAGCACCGCCGCCTCGCGGTTGTAGGAATAGGGCAGCGCGAGACGGCTCGCCGGCGGCTCCAGATGTCCCGTGGGAATGCCCGCCTGATTGATCCAGTAACGGCCGTTTTCCTTAATCATCGCTCCATGCATCTTGTTCAGGATGTCCCAACCCTTGGTGTTCACCATTACGCCCATGAAATCCGGAATGCCCACGGAGAGGATGACCGGGTTGTTGGGTGTAACTTTGTCGACGTCGAAACGCGTGAGGTCGTCGAACATGATCTTGGCCTGCGCCACCGTGCCGCCGGAGATGAACGCCAACTGGTTGGCGAAGTAGATCCAATCGCCGGGCTTGAATTTTTCCTTGTCCATGATGCCCTTGATCTGATTGAGCACGTCGTCCTTGCTGCGCACGCCGCGCCAGTCCACCGGAAAGCGCTTCAGTTGCGCCGCCGTCATGGTGCCGCCGTAGGCGTTCTCGGCATAGCTATACATGTGGCGGTGCGTGTCGACGAAGCCTGGGATTACCGTGCGCCCCTTCAGATCAAGCGTGGTGGTGTTCGCCGCTTTCAGCTTCAGCACGTCGGCGTCCGTGCCCACAGCCACGATGCGCTGTCCGCGAATGGCCACCGCCTGCGCGATGGAGAAGTTATTGTCCACCGTCAGCACCTTGCCGTTGTGCAGGATCAGGTCCGCCGTCTGCCCTTGAGCGCGCAAGGCGGCGGGCAATGGGAATGCGGTTAGAACGATGGCGGCAAAAAGAATGCGGTGCGGGAATCTGGGCCCTAAATATCTCATCTGAGGTCCTCCCTGAATTATAGAAAACCACTTTCGGACCTAATCGTATAGCGCTGCGAGTCGTTCGGTCTGGCAACCCGTCCGGCCTATTATACTCGCGGGCGAATTTGCTGGAAGTACGAAATCATGCGCCACGCCCAGTCGTCATTCAGAGCGCAGCGAGGAACCTGCTTTGTTTCCACCGGACACCGCAAAAAACAGGTTCCTCGCTGCGCTCGGAATGACGACGGTTTAGGAGGGTGCAGAAGGATGTCCAGCGTCGGCAACCATTGCGCGCAATGACTCCGCGATGGCTTCCGGCTCATCCTGAGCGCCAAACCGCGCGGGTTCCACCATCGTTACAACAATCTCGCCGCGCGCGGCGCGCCTGCGTCCGGACATTCTCAGTTCGTAGAGACCAGCAATTTTCATCGGCACGACGGGAATGCCCAGCGACGCAGCCAGCACACCGATGCCGCCGCGAAACGGCCCCACCGCGCCGTCGCGCGTCAACTGGCCCTCAGGGAAAATCATGATGGACCAGCCCCGGTCCACCAGCTCGCCCATGAACTCGAAGCTGCCGCGCACGCCGGATTGCTTCGGCAACGGAAGGACGTGAAAGATCGTTGTGAGCAAGAAATAGGCGATGGGATGAAAAACTTTGTGGGACAGGTTGCTTCCCAGCGGAGGCTGGCGCATATCTCGCAGCCGCTCGCCCACCATGGCGATGGCCATCTTGCGGCGCAGCTGCGCGGGCAGCGCCGCCAACAGGAACGCGGCGTCGATCTCTGTCTGATGATTCGCCACCACCAGCAGGGGAGATTTCACGCCGCGCAATTTCTCGCGGCCCTTTGCGCGTGGATAGCCGAGCAACAGCATGGCGGGCATGACCAGAGTCCACCACGCAATCTCGCGCGCGGCGGCCACCGCCCAATGGCGGGGCCAGCGTGCATAAGGATATGAATTTGCGACAGCGGCGGAACGCTGCAATAATTTTTCGAGTTCCCCCACCGTCGTTGCGTTGCTGAACGCCACCTCATTCACATCCATCTGGAAGCGGTCTTCCATTTCACTAAGTAGCTCGACGCGATCAATCGAAGTAAGCCTCAAGTCCTCTTCCAGTCTCGTGCCCGATGAGATGCCCGCGTCCGCCGCAGGGGAATGAGGCGCCACGCGGCGCAAAATCGCGTCGAGCGGGCTGGCTTCCCGTGACAACGATTCCTTGCCCGCTGGCTCTGCCCCGCGCGCCTCGCCGACACTTGCCTGCAACTTCTCACGGATCAGATTCAAGAGTGGCTTGCCGGTCGAAGTTCTCGGCAGATCGTCATGCGGCCACGTCATCCAATAGCGCAACCGCTGATATTCAGCCAGACGGGTGTTGGCCCGCTCAATAATTTTCGCCGCCGCAGATTTGTCGCCCCCTGCGCCAGCTTGCAGAATGAGTGCCGCGCACGCCTCTTCCTGTCCACTCACGGCTCCGTCTACAACCACACCCACCACCACGCAGTCGCGCACCTCCGGCTGGGCGCGCAGCGCCGTTTCGATGTCTTCGGGATAAACGTTCATCCCCGCCGCCGTTACCAAAACATTCTTTTTGCGGCCCTTGAAGTAGAGATTCCCTTCTCTGTCGATCTCGCCGACATCGCCCGTGCGGAACCATCCCTGCTCGTCAGTAAGCGGCTGGAGTTTTTCGCTGTTCCAGTAACCAGCGGCGACATTCTCGCCGCGCACCAGTATCTCGCCCGTCTCGTCGAGGATCATCTCGCGCCCCGGAAGTGATTTGCCGATGAAGTCCTCTCCCTTGCCCAAGGCCCCGCCAAACGGATGCCGCAGGCTGACCAGCGACGCGGTCTCGGTCAATCCATAACCTTGCATGACGAGAACCCCCAGCCTGCCCCAGAAAGTTTCCGTTGCGCGCGAGAGTGCGGCGCCGCCGGAGAGGACCGCCCAGAATTTCCATCCGAATTGGCGGTGGATACGGCGGAAGCGCCACCAACGCCACCAGAAACGCTCTTGTTCCGCCGCCACTAAATCGTGCTGAAATCGCATTGCGCTACCGCTCGCTTCTTCGTCTCGCTCGATCTTGTTCCGCATGGAATCGAGCAGTCGCGGCACCGCCACCAGAACGCTCACGCGCTCACGCCGCGCCGCGCGAATCATCTCCGATGGATTCAGCGTGTCCAGAAAAATGACCGTCGCGCCCAACAGTTGCGGCACGAACAGACCCATGAACTGCCCAAAGACGTGGCTCAACGGCAGCATCTCCAGAAAACGCAGCGGATGCACCCAGCGTTCATACTTGCGATATTTGGCGATTTCGCGTTCCAGCGGTTCGATGTTGGCGAGCAGATTGCCGTGCGTGAGCGCCACGCCCTTGGGCTCGGCGGTCGAGCCGGAAGTAAAAATGATCTGCGCCAAATCCGCGCGCGCGATGCTGGAGGAGGGCAGCGGGTCGGCCGAGTGGCGGGAGAGCATCTGATGGAAATTATCAAACGGGAGTGTGCGTCCTGCAAATTCCGCCGTGCTGAATGCGAATGACAGATCGGCATCCACCACCAGCAACTGCGCGCTCACCTGCCGCGCCACTGTACTCGCAAACTCAGGTGTCGCCGCACGATCCATCGGAACGACAACTGCGCCGCGATAGAGGGTGCCCCAAAATGCAGCAACCCACTCGGCGGAGTTGCCACCCCAGAACAGCACGCGGTTGCCGCAACCGACGCCGCGCGCCTCCAGCTCGCGCGCAAACCGCCGCGCTGAATCCATGAGTTGGGCGTAGCTCCAGCGCTCGGTGCGATACCCGCGCCTATGCACGATGGCGCAGTCGCCGGCATACTGAACCGACTCGTCGAGATACTCCGTCAAGGATTGGCGCGGCATGCGAACCTGATCCTTCGCTAAGCGAGAAAATTCTGCGGTCGATGCCTATTGTAGATGGGATTAATGAAAGCGGACAGTGGGGAACAGGACAGTTTTGGGAAGTATCACAACGCCAACAGAGCCGCGACCGTTAGGGAGCGGTAACCTCCGACGATTCCCACGGTCAAGCGTGTCCGCTCCCTAACGGTCGCGGCTCTGTTCACGCAAAAACTTACAGCGCTGCAACCACAGCGGCACCCACCTGTGTAGTGGTTGCTTCGCCCTTCAAATCGCGCGTGCGTACTCCGCTGTTTAGCGACTGGGACACGGCCGCCTCCACGGCGGCGGCTTCCTTCTCCAGACCGAAGCTGTGGCGCAACATCATCGCGGAGGAAAGTATCGTGCCATAGGGATTGGCGATGCCCTTGCCCGCAATGTCCGGCGCGGAGCCATGCACCGGCTCGTACAGGCCCGTGCGCTCACCGAGCGACGCCGAGGGCAACATGCCGATCGACCCAGTCAGCACGGCGGCTTCATCGCTGAGGATGTCACCGAACAGATTCTCTGTTACCACCACATCGAAGTGCGTGGGCTTGGTGATGATCAGCATGGCGCAGGAATCAACGAGTTGGTGCTCCAGCTTCACATCGGGAAATTCGCGCGTGCCGAGTTCGGTAACCACTTCGCGCCAGAGCTGCGAAGTGTCGAGCACGTTGGCCTTGTCCACGCTGGTGAGCAGCTTGCGACGCCCTTGCGCCAGCTTAAAGCCCCAGCGCGCGATGCGCTCGATCTCACTACGCGAATAGACCATCGTATTGGTGCCGACAGGCTCAGGTCCGCTGCGATCCACACCGCGCGGCGTGCCGTAGTAGATGCCGCCAGTCAGCTCGCGGACGATGATCAGATCGGTTCCGCTTACTACCTCCTGCCTGAGCGGGGACATGGTTTCCAGCGCCTTGTAGCAGAGCGCCGGGCGGATGTTGGCGAACACCGCCAATTCCTTCCGTACGCGCAGGAGCCCCTTCTCGGGCCGCTTCTCCGGCGCGACCGTATCGAAGTCAGGATGCCCCACCGCGCCCATCAGCACGGCCCCGGCGGCCTTGGCCATGGTCAGCGTCTCGGGCGGCAGCGGATCGCCGGTCGCGCGGATGGCCGCCGCGCCGAAGATCCCCGACTGCATCTCCAACTCATGCCCAAATTTCTTCCCCACCGCCTCCAGCACGGCAGTCGCTTGATCAATCACTTCCGGCCCAATGCCATCGCCTGGCAACAACGCAATACGCAGCTTCACGTTTCGAATCTCCTCAAGGTTTTATGATAAATTCCGGTTCACAATCAATGGTACGCCTGTCAATCCAAGATGGCGGTCAGTAGACCAGCAGATGGAAATACGGCGTTCCTTCATAATATAGAGCCCCACCGCATCTGCCAATGTAAGGTTTTGATCGGCAAATCGGCGCAGCATTTTTACACCACCGGCATGTTCCGCACTGCCGACTGCTATCGGATGCAACAGCTTGAAATCTTCGACCATCGCCAGAAACTGCAAGGCTCGCGTACGGTCATAACGGCGCAGAAACCAGCCATGCCCTTCAGCGATCACCAGGGTACTCGTAACCATCGCGGGAGGGTCTGCAAAGAGCCTGTGGAAAAGGGGATGATGCGAGTCTGAACGGTCAAGAAATGCAATCAACGCGGAGGTGTCCACGTAGACTTCAGTCTTTATGGCCATAGATCACTTCATCAATGTTCTGCGATGAGTTCTGGTCTCCCGATTCGACCATTCCGGAATAGCGCATCCACGGCTTGTCGGACGACACCGGGAGGGCTGGCCTTAGTGAGCGCCGCACCAGTTCGGCTAGGGAAAGGCCCAGCCGTCGAGCTTCCCGCTTGGCTGCTGCGTACTCATCGGTGGACAAGCTGATCTGTGTCCGTATCATGATAACAATATACCACGAACTGTTATCAAGAGGAGGTCCGCAGGAATTTCAGGGGCGAATTCATAGCTTATGCGTGCCGCTGACCTTGCTGAGTTCGCGGTCGAACGTGCCCAGGGGCAGATGACCGGCCTTGTGCGCCAGTTCCACCAGCAGGCAATCGGAGAAGCCCGGCACGGGGCGCTTGCGAAAGCTGGCCAGCGCCGCGGCCACCACTTCGGAGTCCTGAATCGTCAGGTCGCGGTGTTTCAAAAGCAGCTCTACGGCGCGGGCGATCTCCGCTGCACTAAGTTCATAGATGGAGGATAAGACCCACATGGTTTCGGCGAGGGCGAGGTGGGACACCCATGCGCCTGCCTCCACAAAGCGGTCGGCGGCGGCTGTTTGCAGCGGATCGTCGCGCAACAGCAACCGCACCAGCACATTCGTGTCAATTGCTTTCATGGGCGGCGCGCATGGCGCTTCCGTATATATCGCGTGATGCCCGCCTTCAACTCCGCCATGCTCCGTGCGCGAGGTGGTCCCTTGGGGAAAAGCATCTGGTGAATTTCCTGCGAGCTGTAGCGTCCGGCACGGCGCACGACGATCTTTCGCCCCGCCGCTTCCCACTCAATCACCGATCCCGGACCCACGCCGAGCTTGCGGCGCACCTCCGCTGGAATGGAAATCTGCCCTTGGGCCGTCAGTCTGGATCGAGCAATGGTCATATCAATATATTACCACGGTAATGCATCTTTACAAACGCCAAGAAAAGGCCTTCGCTCAGCGGCAGGTGAAGTTACTTTGCACCCAGTTGGCGCGATCATTCTCGCCACCCTGCGGGCCGGTGTAGACGGCGCGTTGCGGGTAGGCGCATATCTTGCGTTCATTTTCCACCGAGCCGTTTGCGCGGCGCCGTGAAGCCACCAGGTGGTCCGGCGCGAGGCCCTTCTCCACCCAATCGACAACGGGGGCCAGACGATCCCAGTTATCCGGGCCGGAGCCGCCCGCGCAGTGGTCCATGCCGGGAATCATGAACAGGCGGGCGCGCGCGCGCGCGGCGGCGGCATCGCCGTTGAAGGTGGTCGCCACGACTTCCTTGTAGTAGTCCAGCGTCGGTTCAGCTGAGATCAGCGCGTCGCCCCAGCCGTGGTAGATCACCAGCTTGCCGTTACGTTTGATAAGAAACTCCGTCAGGTTCGCATCGGTGGCATCGAGGTTGGAGGAAACCTGCGCGCCCTTGCCGTCTGTCCAGTCGTCTGGATTGAATTCCCACCACGCGTACTCCGGCGGATTTTTCGTCTTGTCAGGAATGTGCGTTAGGTCCGTGAGGCTGGGCGGCGCAACGCCGGGGTCTTTTCCGTAGAACATATAGTTCATGCGGTCGGCGGTCAGCGCGAGAGCAGAAGGCGCAAACTGATTCCCCGCGAACGGCAGAAGATGCCTGGACCAGCCGAACTCGGAACCGAGCGCTCGGCCTTTGAAAATAATCTTACCCTTGCTGTCCGCCGCGCCGGCGTAGAGGTTCTTGATGGTCTCGATCTGCCGCGTGGTGAAGCAGGCGTCGCCGTTGATGTCGCCCGCGCACATCTGCGCGGCCAGATCCATTGCCGGATCAAACTTGCAGACCAGCGGGTCGTCGACAACGCGGTCGGTGATGCCATCCAGCGCGTCGCACTTGGCGAGCACGGCTTGTTCGAGCAATCCCAGTTTCGTCAGGCTCTCCGGCTTGCCGTCACCATCTTTGTCAAACGCCAGGTCGCCGGCAAATTGGTCGCCGTATACCCGCTTCAACGCCTCGATGCGCGAGACCGCCGAGGACTGATAGTAAATGGCGGGCGCTCCGGCGACCATGCCGTCGAAGTCGTGCGGATAACGCTGGGCTTCCATCAGCGCCTGCCGGCCGCCTTGCGAGCAGCCCTCGAAATAGGCATAGCGCGGGTCGCTCCCGTAGTAGGCTTTCACCAGCGACTTGGCTGCGCTAATGGTTACATGCACGGCGCGATAACCGAAGTCGATCTCCGCCTGCGGATTGTTGTAGGCGAACACCGCGCCCGGCTCGGAGGCGGAGTCGTGCCCCGTGTTGCTGTTGGCCACCGCATAGCCCTGCGCCACGCGATGGTCGGCGAAGTCCAGGTCACCGTCGGTGCCACCGTCGCCCCACATCAGAAATTTATTGTTCCAATTTTCCGGCAGCGGCAGTTGCACGTGATAGTGAATCGCCGGCGAGATCAGCCCGCGCACATAGCAGTAGCGCGGCGTCGCGCCGCTGGCTTCCTTAATCTGCGCCGAAAGAATCGTCAGCGCCGGATGATTCACCAGGTTGCGGCACGCCGCGTCTTTATCCCTCGCGCTGGTGGAACCGTTTTGCGCGGACGCACTGCTGCCAGCCAGCAGCAAGGCAGCCAGAATAATCCGTGAGGAGTATGGGACGCGATTCATTTCCGATATTCCTTTCAGTACGTGAATTGAACTCACTTACTGTCATCCTGAGCGGAGCGAAGGATCTGCTTTCGCTGGCAATCTGAGAAACAGCATATCCTTCGCTCCGCTCAGGATGACAATCGAAAGTAAATTCATTTTTTAAGGAACACAGGGTCAGCGGGATTGCACCAGATTGAGCCGCTGTATGGCTTCGCCGTGGGGAATACCTTGGCCCGCATCCAACTCCGCCAATCCCGCCTCGACTTTGGCTAGAAAGATGATTCGCTCAATCGCGTCGTCGTAAGTGGCGTCCGGCGGCAGGTTCCCCATTGCCTCAATGATTCGGTCGCGTGTTGTTTGAATTTGCATACAAGTTCCTTGACCATGCCACGCTGCCGAAATCAAATCCCGGCAAAAAGTTCTTCCCGCACTGCTTCCCAGGGGATCAATTCCCCCGCTCCCATATCGACCTCGGCCACCTGACACGCAATTTCCAGCGACCAGGCGGCTTGCACGTCGGCCTCCGGAGCGGGGTCAAGGGTCTCAACCAATAAGCCCGCCAGCGTGGCTCAATCCCGCTCCGGCAGCTTAGTCGCTTCGTGGAAGATTTCATTAAGATTGTTCGGCATGACTTAAATTCGCCTCCGACTTTAACTCACACCCCGGCGGGGAGGGATTGCTCGTGGTGCTGCATGAGCCGGATCAGGTCATCTTCCACGACGACTTTCTTGCGATCGGCGAGGTCGCTGAAACGGCGATAGATGTCGTTGATCTGACCCGCCTCGATGCGATAGCCGAGTCCTTCCAAGCGGCTTAAGAGCGCGTGGCGACCGGAGTGCTTGCCCAGCACCAGCATATTGGTGGGCACGCCGACCGATTGCGGCGTCATGATCTCATACGTCAGCGCGTTCTTCAGCACGCCGTCCTGATGGATGCCTGCCTCGTGCGCAAACGCGTTGCGGCCCACGATGGCCTTGTTTGGTTGCACCGGCACGCCGATGATCTCGCTGAGCAACTGGCTGGTCGGAAAGAGCAGTTCCGTATTGATGCCGTTGGTGTAGGGCATCAGATCGTGGCGCACGCGCAGCGCCATCACCACTTCTTCAAGCGCGGCGTTGCCAGCCCGCTCGCCGATGCCGTTGATGGTGCATTCGATCTGCCGCGCGCCCGCCTCCACCGCGGCCAATGAATTGGCGACGGCCAGGCCCAGATCATCGTGGCAATGCACGCTCAGGATAGGACCCTCGCCCACTGCCCGCCGCACCAGCGCGGTGATCTCGGCGTACTCGCGCGGCGCGGTGTAGCCGACGGTGTCAGGAATGTTCAGCGTGGTCGCGCCGGCTTCCACGGCGGTCTTGAAGGCCTCGCACAGAAACGCGCGGTCGGTGCGCGTCGAGTCCTCGCAGGAAAACTCGACGTCTTCCACCAGTTTGCGCGCCAGACGCACCGCGTTGCCGATGCGCTCCAGAGCCTCGCTGCGAGTGATCTTCAACTTATGTTCCAGATGAATGTCGGAGGTGGCCAGAAAAACGTGGATGCGCGCACGGCTGGCGGGCTCCAGCGCCTCGGCGGAGCGTTCGATATCGGCCTGGGCGCAACGCGCCAGCGCAGCGATGGTGATTTTATTCCCAGCCTGCTGGGCGACCTGGCGCACGGCCTCGAAGTCTCCCGTGGAGGCGATGGGGAAGCCGGCTTCCAGAATGTCCACGCCCAGATCTTCAAGCTGGCGGGCCATGCGCAGTTTTTCCGGAGTGTTCATGCTGCAGCCTGGCGATTGCTCGCCGTCGCGCAACGTGGTGTCGAAGATGCGCACTCGATTGCCTGGAGTGGATGAAGCGTTGCCGGCTTTTACGTTGCCAATATTGCTTTCGACGTTTCCGACGTTATCCTCGGGCACTCAAGTCCTCCTGCCGTCTCCGCAGCGACCGCTCCCGCGCCCGCCGTTCAGGACAGAATTCCACCTGAATTATAACAAACCCGCCCAACCCAAAACAAACTTATAATTAGAAATTGATTATAAATTCTGTTAATATGACCCGAGGCCGCTCCCGCGGACGTGCCCGCGGGTCTTCTGTACGTAAGGCAGCTTGATCGGCGGGGCATAAAGAACTCTCATGGAACTTTCGCAGCTCGGCATATTTCTGACCGTGGCCACCGAGAAGAGCTTCTCGCGCGCCGCCCGGCGGTTGCATCGCACCCAGCCTGCGATCAGTCTGGCCGTGCAGCGGCTGGAGGCCGAGCTGGGCGAAAAACTGCTCGACCGTTCTCTCAAAGATGGCACGCTCACCGACGCCGGCCGCGTAGTCTTCGAGTACGCGCAGAAGTTTGACAGTATGCGCCGCGAGATGGCCAACGCGCTCACCGAGCTGCGCAATCAGTACACCGGCAAGCTCATCATCGGCGCGAACGAAAGCGGCGCTCTCTATCTGCTCACGCATATCGAGAAGTTCCACGCGCTCTACCCCGGCGTGAAGGTGGAGGTGCGCCGCGCGCTGTCGCGCAATATCCCCAACGAGGTGAGCGACAACACGCTGGAACTGGGCGTGGTCAGCTACCGGCCCGGCGACAAGAACCTCAACTCGATTGTCATCTATCAGGACGCGGTCGCCTTCATCGTCCACCCGGAGCATCGCTTCGCCAAGCGTAAGCAGGTGTCGATCCGCGACCTGGGCACCGAGACGATCATCGCGCACAACATCGCCTCGCCCTACCGTCAGCTGGTGCTGGACGCCTTCCAGCGCCACCGCGTCCCACTGAACATGGACATCGAGATGCCCACGGTCGAAACCATCAAGAAGCTGGTGCAATCGAAGATGGGCGTGGCCTTCGTCCCGCGCATGTGCGTGCAACCCGAGATCGCCGCCGGCCTGCTGGTAACCATCCCCATGAAGGAACTGCAAGTCGCCCGCAAGATTCACCTGGTCTATCCCTCGCACCGCCACCTCTCGCACGCCGCCCGCGCCTTCCTCGAGCTGGTCAAAACTTCCGCCGAAGCTTAGACCGAAGAGTAGACCCAAAGCGTAAAAACTCCAGCTTCCCCAGAATGACTTTCCCGCCGCGGACTGCTCCGCGACTGCACCATTTTCGGGCACAATTCCACAACCAATTTCACGCGCCAACCTGCCCACATACGCAGCCCAGCCACAACTATCCACGTTCACAGTTATTGCGGCCCTGACCAACCTTGCGGTCGTATCGCGCACTCCAGACGGCCCTCACTCAGCCCACCCCCTGCCCCACCAAAGCTTGCAGTCTTTGCGGGATCCTCGGCAGCGGAATTCGCGGTCCTTCTCGCGTCCGCGTCTCTCGCAAAAATTTTGGTTGCCCGGGGTGGTTCCGGGTAAATTAGATATATACTGGCAACCTCCGGCAGGCAAATTCACCCGGATGCCGTCCCGGCCCCGCAAGGGCCAGGCACAGGCCATACTCAACAAATTCTTGAGCCGCCTGAAGACGTTCATGAACCAACATCCCCAGGTTGAGATTCTAGTCCTGCGGCGCCGCGGCTTCGAGATCGGCGCGATGATCGAACAGGGCACCGCCGACTTCGGCTACCTTCCGCTGG
>SHUM01000040.1 GCA_009691245.1 Acidobacteriota bacterium
AGCGCGCGCACTTCGTCGAGCGTGACATCGGGCGCATAGCGGATGCCGCCCTTGCCCGGCCCGCGCGCGATGGAGTGCTGCACGCGGTAGCCGGTGAACATCTCGATCTCGCCCGAGTCCATGATGACGGGGATATGCACGATGATCTCGCGCGCCGGCTCGCGCAGCAGCCGCGCCATCCCGGCAGGCAGCTTCAGCCGCTCGACGGCTTCGTCAAACAGCCGCGTCTGCGACAACCACGGATTCAACTCCCGCGCCCGATCCTTCTCATTCATCACGCACACCTCGCTCGAATAGTGGTCCACCAAGGCAGTGGAGCCCGCCGGCGGAAAAGCCCACGGTGAGAACCCCGCTCACCGTGGCTACCAAGGCAGCGGCAGGCACACGTGTCGCCTTTCCATACGATGCTGGCACAACGCGTGGGTGACGCAAAGCGCTTTCGAGGAATGAAATTGGTTTGGTAGCCACGGCAAGCGTTTTCTTGCCGTGGGTTTTTCGGTGGGAATGTAACAACCGCCCTCTACGCGCTGCGGCGGGCGTGGTTGGCCAGCAGGCGCTGGTCCAGCACCTGCCGGATGAACGTCTTAATCACCGCCTGGCGGCTGATGTTCAGTTCGGCAGCGGCAGCATCCAGTTCGCGCAGCATCGAGACAGTCAGGTCCACATTCACGCGCTGAATCGGCTGCATCATCTTCCCGCGATTGGTAAAAAAGCGGGAAACATCCTCGCCGCCGTCCGCCCGCCGCGCGATGGATTCCGCCGAGGGCAGATTCTTTTTACTAATAATTTTCTTCATACAATGCTTACTTCTTCATGCGACGTCGCCCGCCACAAAGCCACAGCGGCAGCAGTTGGGTTGCAAACTTGCTGAATGGGAACACCCCGTCTGTTCCGAGGCTGGGAGGTAAACCCAAACTCAATCTTCGGACTGAAAATGGGGACAGCCTGAACTGTGCTAATTATTGGGGTCAGTCTGATCGGCTGAAAATAATAGACGCAGTTGAGGCTGTCCCCAGTCGTTTCCCACTTACGCATTTCCGAGGAGGAAGCGTCCCGTCTGTCCCCGGTCTGCCCCTGGGCTTTTGGGCATTCTCGCGATGCAATGTCGGGTGCGGAATTGTGCGACCGTTACAGGGTCGGGGTGGTGGTTGGGATGTCATTACCGGAGGCGCTGCCCCAGCTTTTCTGATTCAATCGGCCGGCCATCTTGATTTTCCTGCTATCATGCAGTTCGACTTCATGAGAATAGGAAGCCATCATGCCAATTCCTGATTACCAGAAAGTTATGCTTCCGTTGCTTAGTTATCTCAAGGATGGAAGTGTCCACGCTATCCGCGATGCCGTCGAGTGGATCGCAACCGAATTCAGCTTAACCGACGAGGAAAGAACCCGGCTTCTTCCGAGCGGGAAAACCAGATATATCGACAATCGTGTTCGGTGGGCGAGTTTCTATTTGAAGAATGCGGGCTTAATCGTCTCTCCCAAACGTGGTTGCGTTAGCATTTCTGAACGCGGGGGTGGTGTTTTGCGCGAAAACCCGCAAGGAATTAATAACGAGTATCTTGCGCGGTTTCCCGAATTTGTTGAGTTCCGCAAGCGGATGAATAACGGAGAAACACCCGTGAAAGATTCTCCATCTGACGCTGAACGAAGTGAAACTCCAGAGGAGAACTTGGAGGCTATCGTTCAGCGATTACGCGCAAATTTGTCTCAAGAACTCTTGGAACAAATTCTTGCTAGCCCGCCGATCCTGTTTGAAAAGTTGGTCGTCGAGTTGCTCGTGAAGATGGGTTACGGCGGAACTCTAAAGGATGCGGGGCAGGCAATCGGCAGAAGTGGAGATGAAGGCATCGACGGAATTATCAAGGAAGATCGGCTCGGACTAGAAACAATCTATGTGCAAGCTAAGAGGTGGCAAAAAAAACATTGGACGTCCCGACATTCAACAGTTTGCGGGAGCGCTACAAGGGAAACGAGCAAGAAAAGGTGTTTTCATTACTACATCCACGTTCTCGAGGGAAGCAAGAGATTACGCGACTAACATTGAGAATAAGATCGTGCTGATTGATGGCTCTACCCTGGCAGAACTGATGATTGATTACAACTTGGCAGTAGTGCCAGTTAAGGTGTTTGAAGTTAAGCGTCTCGACACCGACTATTTTACGGAAGAATAAAATCCGAAAAGTACAACTTGTTCAATTGCGGAAAACCGGGGTCAGGCGGAACGTTACTGCCGGGTGCCAGGCCGCTCCGGCTGCGCCTGCGCTCTTGCCTGCGGCGCAAGGAAGCCGCGCGGCGTCATTTCTTTTCGGCATGACTGAAGTCATGCCCTGACGAAAGAAGGGCAGGTAATCTCGTGCCCTGACGGAAGAAGAGAGAAATGGGGACAGACGGGACGTTACCCGTCTTAATCGTTTCGTTGAGTGGTTCAAGTTAGGCCCGGGCTTCTTCGGTGGCACTAACGGGCACGATGCGAGCGACACTGGCCATGACTCGCTTGTCTTGTTCGGCCATTTTCAGGTCGTAGGCTGCCTGCAGGCACATCCAGAGGCCGGGAGAGCCGCCGAACAGGCGGGACACCTTCAGGCACATGACGGCGGAGAGCGGCTTGCGCTCCGCCATAATGTCGTGCAGCATCTGGCGAGACACGCCCAGCGCCTTCGCCGCTGCGGTTACGGAGAGGCCCGTGGATGGCAGGATGTCTTTTTTCAGAATCTCGCCGGGATGGATCGGCGGCAATCCGTTCTGTTTCTTCATGAAGATTCCTCTAAACAGTTGTCATTATAACGCCGCTTATTTATATTCCGTGCAATGCGTCGATGAATCATCAGGGCACCTGTCCCGGCGAGCCGTGGACGGTTTCAACCGTGCCGAAAGAGCACGGCTTGGCGGAACCTACCTCACTGCCGTAGGCCACAGCGTAGTCGCGCAGCGCCGGAGCGAGCACTTCGCTTTGTGCGCGGACTTTGGTTTACCCTCCGACGCAGTGCCCGCTCCGGCTGCGCCTGCGCTCTGGCCTGCGGCAGCAAGGAAGTTGCACGGCCTCGATTACTTTACGGCATGACTGAAGTCATGCCCTGACGGAAGCACCGCTCCATGCCTGTCCACGGCACGCCGGGATGTTCCATCGCGGCTCGGATCACGAGCTACTTCCCGCAGGATCACGAGATCCTTTCCCTAAATGATGTCGAGCGTCAGAGCCGGTCGATGGTCAGATGATCCAGTTTCCCACCGAAGTATTTCTGTAGGGCTTGCTGGAAGTCTCCATTGTCGGGCGCGGCGTTGGCGAATAGGGTCATGCACGAGTGGAACTTCAGGTTGTCGGGGTAGCCGAAGATTTCGTCGATGGTGTCGCTGGAGGAGCGGCCTGCGATGGAGGTTACTAGCTGCGTGCATTCGATCAGGCGGGGGCCGAGGATGGGGTGCGCGAGATAGGCGCGGGATTCCTCGATCGACGAGATGGCGTAATGGAGGGCCGTTGGGCTGGAGCCCAGGCCGCGCAGTTGCGGGAAGATGAACCACATCCAGTGGGTGCGCTTGCGGCCTGCGCGCAACTCGGCGATGACCTGCGCGTAGACCGCCGCCTGCGCGGCGACGAACCGCTGCAAATCAAACGGGTCGCTGTGGCATTGAGGCGTTTCGTCCGCCATATCGCCGGTCACCTCGAAAATTCGCAACTGCATTGTAGCGCGATGGCGATGGCATATCCGAGCCGCGACAGTCATGGAGCGTCCCCAATGCACGAAGACCTGAACTCTGCAAGCGGTGGAGTCATGCGGGAAAACTGGAATGCTACTGAACGCGGAACTTACTTGTGCAAACGGTCGCGCACCCGATTATCGTGGACGGTCTATGACTGTCGCGGCTCGGATACCCCACCCCGAAAAATGGTCTCATTTGCAAATTTGCGGTTTTTGCGGAATTGACCAAATTTTCCTGGGCGGCGGGCGCTGGGAGTGTGGCAATTATGCAACACTTGATCCGAAAAACGTGGTGGAGGCGGGGGCGCAATGGACTCTAAAAGGGACTCCTGACGGCGGTGGTCAGAGCCGATGATTTGGGCAGAACCGTGAAAGTTTGCACTTTGGTCAGGTTGGTTAATTTGGTCAAGTTGGCGCGAATTTTTGGCGGCAAAATGGTGGCTAAATGGGGGGTGCTGGGGGAGGACTGGGGGCGAAAAGTTAGTCGGCGCCGGCGTGGCTGACGGCTAGCTCGCGCGACGCGGTTTCGGAGGAGTAGTCAGCAGAGTCGGCGGCGAGGTCGTCGGTTAGGTTGCTTTCCAGCTCGCTCGATGTAACCAGGGTCCATGAGCTGCGGTCGCGCATGAGTTTCAGGACGAGGGCGGTGTGCATGGCGTGGCCGGCGTGCTCGGCGACGACGTGGCCGATGAGCGGATGGCCGAGCAGCGCGAGGTCGCCGATGAGGTCGAGGACTTTGTGGCGCGAGCACTCATCGGCGAAGCGCAGGCCCTCGGGATTGAGCAGGCCGTCGGGGCCGAAGACCAGCGCGTTCGCGAGCGAGCCGCCGCGGATCAGGCCCATGTCGCGCATCTGGTCCAGCTCGTCGAGGAAGCCAAAGGTGCGCGCTGGGGCGATCTCGCGCGGGTAGGTGGCCGCGCACAGCGTGATGTCAGTCGACTGGATGCCCACCATTGGATGCGCGAAGTCGATCTCGCTGGTGATGTGGAAGCCGCTGCTGGAGCTGGTTTCAGCGCTGTTGCCCTGGGAGCTTGTGTTAGCGGCGCCAGGGGAGTTGTCGCTCTTCTTCACGCGGATTGAGGTGTGAGCATCGCCGCTCGGGCCGCTGGGAAATATGGCGATGCGCTTGGAGCGCTCGACGACTTCGACCGGCTTGAGTATTTTGATGTAACTGCGCGCGGCGCGCTGGCGGCGGCGGCCGGCGGCTTCGATCATGTGCACGAAGGGCAGCGCGCTACCGTCCAGGATGGGCAGCTCAAGCGCGTCGATCTCCACGATGACGTTGTCGATCTCCATGCCCACCAGCGCCGAGAGCAGGTGCTCGGTGGTGGAGATTAAGACGCTCTTGCGCATCAGGCTGGTGGCGTAGCTGACGCGCGCGATATGTTTCCACGAGGCGGGAATCTCAAAGTTGTCGAGGTCGGTGCGGCGGAAGACCACTCCGGTGTTGGCGGCGGCGGGCAGCAGGCGGATGTTGACCTTCGCCGCGCTATGCAGTCCGACGCCAGAGGCCGATACCGGTTCGACGATGGTGTGCTGATGGCGGGCCAGCCGATTCGCCGTATTGGTTGTCTCCAAACCCGTTCTCCCCGTTCTCGGTTAATATCCGAGACTATTAGATGCCATTCAACCCTAATGCGTAGCGGCTGTCAACTATATAATTAGGAACAAGTTATGAATGTTGTATTATTCTGATATGTGTCAATTACGCAACAATTTGTGTGCTTGGATCAGACACAGAGAGGCCATAAACTGATTAGCCATTCTGAGCGTATTGAGAGGGTCGCCAGTTTCTGGCAAGCCACACTTGGCACGGGGAATTGCCCTGCGGATGCGCTCCGCAAAAGCGCTATGAACTCATAACTATGAGTAATACCTTGCTTGTTTCCCCCCATCGAAGCTGATAAAATGGCGGTTTCGATTAGGGCTCCGGTACGTCGCAATGTGTCGTCGCAATGATGGGACATGAACATGTCTTGTAAAGGATAACCTCTACGGAAGGGTCGTTCTGTGGCTGAGGAAATGGACCTGGTGATTCTGGGCAGCGGTCCCGGTGGTTACGTGGCGGCGGTGCGTGCCGCGCAGTGGGGTCTCCGAACGGTAATCGTGGAGAAAGAAAACTGGCTCGGCGGCACCTGTCTGAACGTGGGTTGCATCCCCACCAAGGCGCTGCTCTTCAACGCGGAAGTCTATGACTTTATCCGCCACGCCAAGGAGTTTGGGATCGAGTGTGGCGAGCCGACGGCAAATTGGGAAGCCGTGCGAGCGAGGCAGCAGAAGATTGTCCTGAAGCACAACAAGGGCGTCGAGTACCTGCTCAAGAAGCACAAGATTGAGACCGTTCGGGGCTATGGGCGCTTGCTTGGCAAGGGCCGCATCGGAGTCGAGTCAGCGTCGGGCAATCGCGAACTGTTGGCCCGCAACATCATTCTTGCCACAGGGTCTGAGGCACGCATTCCTCCCGGCATGGAACCGGATGGCGAACGCGTACTCACCAACCGCGAGATACTTGAAACGAAGTCCATTCCCAAGAGCCTGATAATTATTGGCGCAGGCGCGGTGGGCGTAGAGTTCGGGTCCGTCTATCGTCGCTTCGGGACGGAAGTCACCATCATCGAAATGCTGCCACGAATTCTTCCGCTTGCGGACGAAGAAGTCTCCAAGGAACTGGAGCGCGCGCTCAAGAAGCAGGGCATGCAGTTCCTGACTGGGGCCAAAGTCGAAAAGCTCAATCGGCGCAAAGAGTTCGTCGAGGTGGAGATTTCCCAGGGAGAGAAGAAGCAAACCCTGCGCGCCGAGCAAGTGCTGGTGGCGGTCGGACGCAAGCCCAACACAGAGAACGTGGGACTTGAGAAAACCAAGGCTGAGGTCGAGCGCGGGTTCGTGAAAACGGACGGATACATGGCCACCGCAGAGCCGGGTCTCTACGCCATCGGCGACATCGTGGCTGGCGCTCCCCAACTGGCGCACGCCGCTTCGATGGAGGGCATCGTGGCCGTGGGACGCATGTGCGAACGTCCCGTCCCGCCGATGAACTTCCGCCAGATCCCCGACGCCGTCTACTGCGATCCGCAGGTGGCTTCCGTCGGACTAAGTGAGGCCAAGGCCAGGGAACTCGGGCATGACGTGAAGATTGGGCGATTTCCTTTCAAGGCCAACAGCAAGGCCAGTGTGCTGGGTGCTGAAGAGGGTTTCGTCAAGCTGGTCTGCGACAAGAAGTATGGCGAGATTCTGGGCGCTCACATGATCGGCTCCGGAGTTACCGAACTGATCGGTGAGATGACCATGGCCATCCGCATGGAGGCGACGCTCGAAGATTTGCAGTACACCGTGCATGCCCATCCGACTTTGTCGGAAGCCATACTGGATGCGGCGGGAGCGGCGGACGGCATCGCCATCAACATCTAAAGTTCGAGGGTGATGCAAACTGGTAATTCCGGCGAGTGAGCCATTGAGAACCCGATGGGTAACTACACAACTCCAACGGAAGTCCACGTTCTACGAGTAATATCGGAGCCTCCGATCTCTCTGGGCGATCGCACTTGCAAAGTCTATCGAATGGGACGCGTGCCGTACGGTGAAGCGCTGCAACTGCAAGCCGATCTTGCGGACCGGCGCAAGCGGGATGAGATAGCGGACTCGCTAGTTTTGCTGGAGCATCCGCCTGTGATTACTCTGGGCCGCAACGCGCGCCGCGAAAATCTGTTGAGCAGCGCCGAGCAGCTGGAGCGCGCCGGGATCGAGTTGGTCGAGACCAACAGAGGCGGGGATATCACCTTTCACGGACCGGGCCAGTTGGTGGGCTATCCCATCGTGGATTTGGGCCGCATTCATAAGGACGTGGGCTGGTATCTACGCACTCTGGAGGAAGTCCTCATCCGATCCCTGCAGGATATAGGGCTCGGCGCTTCTCGCAAGTCCGGCATGACAGGCGTTTGGATCAATCGTGGAGATGCCGGGCCGGCTAAGGTGGCAGCGATGGGAGTTCACCTCAGCCGCTGGGTTACCTCGCATGGCTTCGCGCTGAATATCGATACGGATCTGCGATATTACCGGCACATCGTGCCCTGCGGCATTTCGGCGTACCCGGTTACCTCGGTACGGGAGTCGTTGGCCGGGGAGTTGGATCGCGAGGCGCTGGAGTGCAGCATCGTCCGGCACTTCGGAACGCTGATGGGCCTGTCCATGACGGCAGGGGCCGGTACAGAGTCAAATGCCAAGTGGCTGAAAACTGCTGCGGCTATAGTTTAAGTTTAGGGGGATGATCATGCCGACAACTGATGTGCTGATGCCGCAGATGGGCGAGAGCATCACCGAGGGCACGGTTACCAAGTGGCTCAAGAAGGCCGGGGACCGCATCGGCAAGGACGAGCCCTTGTTTGAAATCTCCACTGACAAAGTGGACGCCGAGATTCCATCGCCAGTTTCTGGAACGCTCTCCACTATCCTTGTGAAGGAAGGGCAGACGGTAGCCGTGCAGGCGATTGTTGCGCAGATTGAAGCCAGCGCATCGGATGCTGCCGCCGCAACCGCTGCTCCGCCGCCGGCAGCAAAAGCGGCTGCGGCTCCACCGGCCAAGCCCTCCGCACCCGCTCCCCCGCGCGCGTCCTCTCCCGCACCTCAGCCCGTAGCGGCCGAGACTGCTGGCAGCTCTGATGAGGACGATGACAAGGTTCGTAGCTCGCCGCTGGTGCGGCGGCTGGCGAAAGAGAACAACGTTAATCTGGTCGAGGTGGACGGCACGGGTCCGGGTGGCCGCATCACCAAAGAGGATCTGCTGGCTCACGTGGAGCGCATGAAATCCTCACCGGCCCGCAGGGCTTCCGCCCCTGCGGTGCCTACCCAAGCTCCTGCCGCGCCTGCTGCTCCCCGCGCGGCTCCTCTCGCATCTGGCGCCCGTGAAGAGATCGTTCCCATGACGCCGATGCGCAAGAAGATCGCCGAGCGCATGGTCTTCAGCAAAAACACGGCAGCTCACGTCAGCACGGTATTCGCCGTGGACCTGACCAAGGTTGTCAGTCTTTCCCTGAAGGAGCGCACCCGCTTCGAGCAACAGGAGGGCGTAAAACTTACCTACACCCCCTTCTTCATTCGAGCCATCATTGACGGCATCAAGCGCTTCCCGGTATTGAACGCGAGCATCTCCGGCGAAGAGATTATATACAAGAAAGACATCCACATGGGTGTTGCCGTGGCGCTCGAGTGGGGCCTGATCGTTCCCGTGATAGCGCACGCCGATGAGAAGAGTTTTCTGGGACTGGCGCGGTCGATTGCCGATCTTGGAGAGCGGGCGCGAAGCAAACGCCTCAGCGTGTCCGAGGTGGATGGCGGGACGTTCACTCTCACCAATCCCGGCGTCTACGGAGGACTATTTGCCACCCCGATCATCAACCCGCCGCAGGTGGGCATCATCGGTGTGGGGGGAGTGAAGAAGGCTCCGGTGGTGGTTGACGACGCCATTGCCATTCGCTCCATCGTGCATCTCACACTGAGCTATGATCACCGCCTCATCGACGGGGCGGTTGCTGATCAGTTCATGGCCAGCGTCCGGCAGTATCTGGAAGGCTGGGACGAAGACCTTTATGTATAGCGAAAGTGTTGCTTGCGGTGTTTTTCGGTAAGAGTTCGGAGCTGAATCGGATAGAATAGATGTTTTGTGTCAGGGCCAGCGCAGTTCTCAATGAGCAAGCAGCTTCGCCCAGGGTTTCCTGCCGCGTCGACGGGATATGAATCCGGGCGTGCAATTGATGCCGATTGTTTCCGCAGATGCCCTTGATATGCCCCCATGAATATATAAAGAAACTGTGAAGAAGAAAATCTCTAAAGGAGCGGTGGTAATAACGTGGAACTTAATTTGATTTTGGGGATCAGCATCATCGGACTAATGTTCGCTGTGTTTCTGATGAAAGACGTACTGCGCCGCGACACGGGCACGCCCGCCATGCGCGAAATCTCCGACGCCATCAAGCAGGGCGCCGAGGCATTTTTGAGCCGCCAGAATCGGACGATTGCGTATATCTCCGTGGCGCTTGCCGCGCTGATTTACATTCTCTACGCATTCGTTCGCACCCCCACGGCGCACGATCCGGCCAGCCCGGCGCAGCTTGCCTTGTGGACCACCATCTCCTTTATTCTCGGCGCGGCTTGCTCGGTAGCATCTGGCTACATGGGCATGTGGGTTGCTATCCGGTCCAATATCCGCACGGCGGCGGCGGCCACCAAGAGCATGAACAACGCGCTGCAGACCGCGCTGCGCGGCGGAGCGGTCTCGGGTTTCTTCGTGGTCGCGCTCAGCCTGCTCGGGGTGGCGGGACTATTCGCGCTGATCAGGGCCATGGGTGTTACCAATGATGTCTCCCAGATTCCTCTGCTGATCGTCGGCTATGGATTCGGCGCCAGCATCGTCGCCCTGTTCGCTCAGTTGGGCGGTGGCATCTATACCAAGGCCGCTGACGTGGGCGCTGATCTGGTGGGAAAAGTGGAAGCGGGCATCCCCGAAGACGATCCGCGCAACCCGGCCGTCATCGCCGATCTGGTGGGCGACAACGTGGGCGACTGCGCCGGGCGCGGTGCCGACCTGTTCGAGTCCACCGCCGCCGAAAATATCGGCGCGATGATTCTCGCCGCGGGACTCTATCGCGCGAATCAGACTCTCTTTGAGGAAAACAATCTGACGCTCATCGGCGTGCTGATGTTCCCGCTGGTGGCGCGCGCCTTCGGCATTATTGCTTCCGCCATCGGCATCATGCTGGTTCGGGTGAGTGAGACGGAAGATCCCATGCATGCGCTGAACCGCGGTTACTACATTACGTCCGGGCTGGCCATGGTTGGATTTTATTTTTCATCCCACTGGCTGCTGGGCGCGGCACACTATTTTAATTTCTTCCTGTGCGGAGTCATCGGAGTTCTTTCCTCCATCGCCTTCGTCTATATCACCCAGTACTACACGGAGTACCGCTTCCGGCCCGTGCAGTCCATCGCCGAGGCCTCGCAGACTGGTCCGGCGACGAACATCATTGCCGGCCTCGCGGTGGGCATGGAGTCAACCGGACTGCCCATCCTCGTCATCTCGTTTGCGATCATCAGCAGCTACTTCCTCGGCAACAGCTCGGGACTGGCCAGCGCCGGACTGTTCGGCACCGCGGTGGCTACCATGGGCATGCTCGGACCCTGCGCGTTCATTCTGGCCATGGATACCTTCGGCCCCATCACCGACAACGCCGGCGGCATCGTCGAGATGAGCGGCCAGCCGGAGGAAATTCGTATGAGGACGGATCGTTTGGATGCCGTCGGCAATACGACCAAGGCGCTCACCAAGGGATATGCGGTAGGCTCGGCGGGACTGGCGGCGTTTCTGCTGTTCGGCGCTTATCTCGACGAAGTGCATAATTACATGCCGGACTTTAAGCCCTCCATCAATCTGAACAAGCCGGAAGTTTTTGTCGGCGCCATGCTCGGCGCGGTGCTGGTGTTCCTGTTCTCCTCGCTGGCCATGAAAGCAGTGGGCTCCGCCGCCTATGCGATCATCAACAACGTGCGCGAGCAGTTCAAGCGCGACCCCGGCATCATGAAGGGAACCTCCAAGCCCAACTACGGCGAGTGCGTGGACATCGCCACACGCGCCGCGTTGCAGAAAATGATTGCCCCCGGCTTGCTCGTGGTGGGCATGACCATCGGCACGGGCCTGGCCTTCAAGTGGCTTTATTACGCGATGGGTCAGCCCGCCGAAGGAGCCACCGGCGCGGAGGTGATGGGCGGATTCCTGATGGTGGGAACCATCACCGGCATCCTCATGGCCCTGTTCCTCAACAACGGCGGCGGCGCCTGGGACAACGCCAAGAAGTATATCGAGATGGGCAACTACGGCGGCAAACGCTCCGACCCGCACAAGGCCGCGGTGGTTGGCGATACGGTGGGCGATCCCTGCAAGGACACCGCGGGCCCTTCGCTGCACGTGCTGATTAAATTGTTGGCCACCATCACGCTGGTGATGGCCCCGCTGTTCCTGTGATAAAGTGAAATCATGAAGCGACTTGCGACTGCTGAAAAAAGATCGTCAGTGAAACCTCTGACTGCTCGGAACAGGATTGGACATGCGCGCCTAGGCCATCTGCCTAGGTAGTGATCCTGCCTCTTGAGGACTATGAGCGCATGAGAGAAGACTTGGAAATGCTCTCCTCCAAGAATCTTCCGCGCCAGATCGAGAAAGCCCGGCTGGAAGCGCGCAAGGGGCAGACCATGACTCTCGCTGAGGTGAAGCGCAAGCTACAATTGTCCTGATCGGTAACATAGAGATTTATCGGGATTATCCCTCCACCGAACCGAACGTGCCGGCAATGTAATCGCGATGTAATGATGCCGTTCGTTTGTCATGCCATTGTTCAAGTTTCGGCACTCATTCTCTTAACTGAATTAGCCGACCCTGTTGACGTATAGTGGAACTCTCCATGTGTGTGTGGGGTCTTTTTCCGCGATTCTTGAGGTCCTGCAATGACAATTCGCTTCACCAACACCGCCGTTCGGAAACTTTCCCGCTCGATAAAAATATTCAGAAAAGAATCCTGGAAAAGCTGGAGTTTTACTGCTCACAGGACCAGCCCTTGCATTTTGCAGAACCTCTTGTCCATTCTCAGTTCGGCAAGTGGCGCTTTCGCGTCGGTGGGTATCGAGTGTTGTTCGACGTCGAGGCGGAGGAGATAGTAGTTCTCGCTGTGGGCCACCGGCGGGAAGTCTATCGCTAGGCGGGCAGTCGGCAGGAATCTAAAAACATCGTTTACTGTACGGTGATCACGGTCGTTTCGGTGCGGACCGCTTCTTTATTTCTTCTGATGGTGCGCACGTGCCGCACCTGCTTCACCTGCCAGGTGGTTGAGTCCATGACAAACTCGCCCTTGTCATCCAGACTCATTTGCTGAGATGGATCGGCACTGGCCGATTTACCGGCGGAGTCATACGACAGCGTGGGATCGTACTTTTTAGCAAACGCCACGCGCGTCTCGCCTGTTACCGCATTGGGCGGGCCGGGGGTGATCTCCATTTCTCCATCAAGCGTTCCCGTGGGGCCAAACGGGTTGAGCAGCGCGGACTTGATGCGCGTGGTATTGCCCGCTTCCAGCCGCAGCCCTGAGAGGCCAAAGAACAGGTCAATCTCCTTGCGCGCGGCGCTCAACAGCGTCTCCGGCGTAAGTGCTTTGGTTATCGCTTCGGCATTGCGCTGGCGAGTGGCGGCATCGGCGATTTTGGCGGTGGCCTGGGGAGCGAGCAGCGTCACAAACTCCTGTATCTTCGCCTTTAATTCCGACTCGTTCCGCAGCCCAAGATATTGACCCGTGGGATCAAGCTGAACCTGAAGCCTGAGATCAGCGAAAATTTTCTCCGCCATTTCGAAGATCGGGTCCGCCGGAGCCGCTCCGCCTTCTTTCGTTGCCACGCCCGCCTGCCATTCCAATTGCGTGCCGGTCGTGCTCTTGCGGACTACGCGAAGCGAGATGGGTGTGTGATAAGTCTTGCGCTGGGAGTTGTCTCTAGCATCATCGGATTGAATTTCAAGTTGCAGCGAGAGTTTTTGTCCCGGCTGGTAGCGCGGGTTAATGACGATTCCTTGAGCGGGAGTCACTTGAGCGGGGGGCCCCTGGGCGGCAGCCCAATCGACTGCAAACAGTGTGATGAAGGAGAGCGTGGCAATAAGGAGTCTCGTCTTCATCGGGATCCTTCCTGTAACATACGGCTGGCTAGTGCAGCGACGGCGACCATCGCCCGCACGTCATGCACGCGGACGATCTGCGCGCCGTTCATGATGCACTCCGCCACAACGGCGGCAGTGCCGCACAGCACTTCATCCGCGGCGGCCAAGCGTGCCGCGGCTCGATCATAGCTGTGTCCTGTCCGTACTTCGATGGTGCGGCGAATGAAGGATTTTCGCGAGGGGCCGGCGAGCAACGGGAATCCGAGTTTTCGCAGCCGGGGCAGGGCGGCGATCAACTCAAAATTCTGATCCATTGATTTGCCGAAACCGATTCCCGGATCGAGGGCGATCTGCTCTTTGTCCACTCCCGCCGCCAGCGCGGTGCGGACGGACCACTGCAGACCCTGCCGCACGCTGCGCACGATATCGCGGACTGGTGGAAGCAATTGCATGGTCTGCGGTGTTCCGCGAATGTGCATCAGAATCAAACCGGCGCGATGCTTGCGCGCCACCGCCGCCATGCCGGGATCAAGTCGCAGTCCGCTCACGTCATTGATGACCTGCGCGCCGGCACGAATGGCACGCTCGGCTACAGCGGACTTGTAAGTGTCGATGGAGATGGGGATGCGAAGCCCCTTGCTCCGCAGCGCTTCGATGACGGGGATTGTGCGGTCGAGCTCCTCTTCCGCAGGCACCGGCGTTGCTCCTGGACGGGTCGATTCGCCACCGATGTCGATGATCCCTGCGCCTTCCCGTTCTATCTCCAAACCGCGAGCTATGGCAGTTTTGCGATCGTAGAATGCTCCCTGATCCGCGAATGAATCCGGAGTGACGTTGAGTATCCCCATGACTAAGGTCTGGGTGGGATTTAGCCAGACTTTCGTTGTTCGGCGCATGATGTCTAGAAGGACCGGGGTAAAGTGAATGCGATGCGTGCTGCGTTGTGCGTGCGTCTCTGAGTGTGTTACGGAACAACTATCTCGACAGGAACGGCGACGGTCCCCCAATGTAAAACCATCTCCGCTTTTTTTCCATCAACCACGGGAAAATAGAATGCTAGAGTTTCCATGTGAGCGGCGGAGCGGGGTTTCACGGTGAGTCGAAGCGCGTCTTTCTCTTCGCCGGGATAGGGAATGTGGAAGACCGGATGGGCCTTGCTGAAGATCAATGTCCACTGGTCCGGTCCCGGGTTGGCCCAGATGGAATAGCCGCCGGCGGGAAGAGACTGGCCGTTGATTTTTACAGGTGTGGAAACCGTGATGCTAGTGGCGTCGTCCGCGCCGGGATTCCAGATTTTTCCATAGGGCACCAGCTTGCCGTAGAGTTCGCGCCCGCGCGCTACGGGGCGGCTGTACTGGATGGTGACTTTTGTTCCGGCAATTTGCTGGCTCACGGAGGCGAGCTGGCTGGGCTTGATTGGCTTCGCCGCGTCTTGGGATTCCGCCGTGGGTACAATCATCGCTGCGAGCAGGCTGAAGAGTACGCAAATGAGAGAACCTGGATTTATCGCCACCGCCGTCGTCCCCCTTCCTGCCACAACATCTTAATGATATCGATTTGGCTGGTAAATCTCCATCTTGGTTCTGGAATGTCCTGGAGGGCGGCGTAAAAGCTGAAGGCCCCGCGGCATGATACTGGGGGCCTTCGCAGTTGAATTCGTGAATGTGTCCGCGCAGATTCCAAAAACCGCTCAAGCGTGGGCGGGGCTATCGCCTTCCGCCAGTCTGGGAGGCAGTTCCGGTTTCAGGACTTTCTGTGTTTCGCGGCGCTCCTCGGGCGGCTGGCCGGGAATTACCACCGCGGGTAGCGGCTGTCCCGCAATCAGCAAATTCACTTCACGGGCATCCAGCACTTCCCGCTCCAGCAGCGCTTCGGCGATGCGGGTGAGCGCGTCGCCCTTTTCGGTAACAATCGCCTTCGCCTTTTCATAGCCATCGTTGATGAAGCGGCTTATCTCCTGATCAATGCGTATCGCGGTTGCTTCGCTATAGTCGCGGTGCTGGGAAATCTCGCGCCCCAGGAATATCTGCTCTTCCTTGGCGCCATAGGTCAGCGGACCCAGCTCGCTCATGCCCCACTCGCAGACCATGCGGCGAGCCAGTTCCGTAGCCTGTTCAATATCATTGCCTGCGCCGGTGGTTGACTGCTTGAGGAACACTTCCTCGGCGCAGCGGCCTCCCATCATGACGGCGATGCGGCTCTCGAGGTAGTCCTTCGAGTAATTATGTTTGTCATCCTCGGGAAGCTGCATGGTAACGCCCAGCGCCATGCCGCGCGGAATAATAGTTACCTTGTGCAACGGATCGGAGTTCGGCACAATGGCCGCGACCAGCGCGTGGCCAGCCTCATGGAAGGCGGTGGTTTTCTTCTCGTCTTCGCTGATGATCATGGAGCGGCGCTCGGCACCCATCATCACTTTATCCTTGGCGCGCTCGAAATCGGCCATGATGACGCTCTTGCGAGCCGCGCGAGCGGCCAACAATGCTGCTTCATTCACCAGATTAGCCAGGTCCGCCCCCGAAAATCCGGGAGTTCCGCGGGCGATCACGCTGAGGTTCACATCTTCGGCGAGCGGAATCTTCTTAGTGTGAACCTGGAGAATCCCGGTCCGGCCATTCACGTCCGGGCGCGGCACGACTACGCGGCGGTCAAAACGACCGGGCCGCAGCAGCGCCGGGTCGAGTACATCCGGGCGGTTGGTGGCGGCGACGAGAATCACGCCCTCATTGGATTCGAATCCGTCCATCTCGACGAGCAGTTGGTTGAGGGTTTGCTCACGCTCGTCGTGTCCGCCGCCGAGGCCTGCTCCACGATGACGACCGACCGCGTCAATTTCATCGATGAAAACAATGCAAGGGGCATGTTTCTTGCCTTGGTCGAAAAGATCGCGCACGCGGCTGGCGCCCACGCCGACAAACATCTCGACGAAGTCCGATCCGCTGATGGAGAAGAACGGGACGTTCGCTTCTCCAGCGATAGCGCGGGCCATGAGCGTTTTGCCCGTGCCGGGAGGGCCTACCAGCAGCACGCCTTTGGGGATGCGGCCGCCGAGCTTCTGGAATTTCTGCGGATCGCGCAGGAACTCAATGATCTCCTGCAACTCTTCCTTAGCCTCATCGGCGCCGGCCACGTCCTTGAAAGTGATCTTCTTCTGTTGCGAGGAGAGCAGGCGCGCGCGGCTTTTGCCGAACGAAAGCGCCTTATTTCCACCCGACTGCATCTGGCGCATCATGAATATCCAAATGCCGATGAAGAAGAGGATGGGAGCCGCCTGCACGACCCAACTGACCCAGGCGGCGGACGAAGTTTCCTTGACCGAAATGACGACTCCCTTTTCGCGCAGGATCTTGATCATGTCGGGGTAATCGGGTGGCGCGACACTCTTCAGGCGGACGGCGTCCTTCCTGTATTCACCCCGAATTTCGTTGTCGGCGTAGAGGGTAATCTGGCTGACGTTGCCCTGTTCCGCCTGATTCATGAACTCGGAGAATGAGATTTCCCGTTCTCGATCGGGCATGCCGGGGCGGACCACTTGCCAAAGGGCCAGACCCGTAACGATCAGTACGACCCAAAAAACAACAGTCTTGACGGTCGAATTCAATTGCCTACCCTACCTCTCTTAAACCTTTTGCAATTCCAGAAAACCGCCTTCGGGTCGGACACTCCTATGCTGCTTATCGTGCAGGGAGAGTCGCCAAATAAGGCAGATTCCGGTACAGGCTTTCATGCTCCAGCCCGTAGCCAACCAAGGATTCGCCTTTCCAGGCAAATCCAACATAATCTATGCGCAGCGGCACCCGGCGGTGATCTTCCCGGTTAATCAGCACGGCGGTCTTCACCGATCGGGGGTGCTCCATTTGCAACTGCTGTACCAGGTGATCCAGCGTTATGCCGCTAGCCACCACGGTGTCCACCAGCAAGACATTTTGGCCTGCGATCTTCCCCGGCGAACTATAGGCAATCTGCTTAATTAAAATGCCTGCTTCGCTCCGGTCTGCCGCGTCCATTTTGACGAAATGGCAGTGAACGGGAAGGCTGATCCGGCGGACCAGATCAGCGAAGAACAGAAAAGCAGAATCGAGGATGCCGATGGCATGGATGATCTCGCCCGCGTAGTCGCGGGATATCTCCTGAGCCAAGGCTCGCACTCGGACCTGAATTTGTTCTTCGGAAAAGGCCGTCTTCAAAAACTACTCCTCTATATTAGTGGCGCTCGGCCCTTGCGGTGCTTTTTGCTGAACTACTTTACTGAACTACGTTCTTGAATCACGCTGATTCGCAGCGCTTGCTTGCTTTTCGGCTGAGGCGGAAATTCCACTCCAGCGCCGAAGTCCAGAGACCAGACAATCTGACCGCACGATTCCAGCACCGGCCAAGTGGCCCTTGCCTGGATTGGAACCCGATGACGTTGAAATAGTTCCTTCAACTTCCTCGGTTTCGTGCGACCTACTGGCTGGTAGGCGTCCCCTGGGCGCCAGTTGCGCAGCACCAAGGGAGATTCAACTAGCTTGTAATCCAACAGGGTAACACCCTCTCTATTATAAGCCTCCCAATCGCCAGCGAGTTCAATAAAATCAATCACCCCTGTCATCCCAGTTCCGGGAATTTCAAAAGACATCGGAACAGAGACAGTAATGCAATAGTTCCAGGTCGCTGGTTGCTCATTTTCAGCGGCCGGGGCTCGGTCTGCTTCAAGTATTAGATGCAAAAAAGTCTTTCTCGCTTTAATGCCGGAGGGCAAAGACAGGGGTTTCTTTCGATGGGCGACAGGTGCGGAGACCCGGTCAGAGGGCATCCTCTGGGGATGCCTCGACGTTGACCAGTGATACAGACTTTGAATCTGAAGGAAATCGGGGGTCTCGGCCTGCCCCTCTGACGCCACTGTTGAAATCGCCAGGCGCTTCGCCTGGATGCTAATTTGGCCGATGGCCCACCGAAGCAAGCGACAGGCGGCGGCTTTGGGCATTCGCTTCAGCGCGTGAATATCAATTTCCGCACGGCTGCCATTCATCCGAACGCAGCGTTTCGCCAGGGCCGGCAAATAGCGATCCCAGAACTGCTCGTCCTGCAGCGCCAGTCTGGCGGTTTGCGCCAGAGTCTCGACAATATTGGGATTCATCTCGGCTAGGGCGGGAAGAATCTTGAGGCGGACCACATTGCGGCGGAATTGCAAGCTTTGATTGCTCAAGTCCTCACGCCAAGCTACTCCTTGGTTGGAGAGCCACGTGCGAAGTTGTTGACCGTGAATCTCGATCAGCGGACGAATGATCCCTCTGGCGAGAATGGGGCGAATAGCGGTAAGGCCTCGGCTTCCTGTGCCGCGCAGCAGGCGCAACAGGACTGTTTCGGCCTGGTCGTCTAAGGTATGCCCAGTGGCCACGCGGTGCGCGCGGCCAGTGGCCAGCAGGGAACGCAGAAATTCATAGCGCAGTTTGCGGGCCGTAGCTTCGAGATTGGCTCCCCATCGACCCGCAATGCCGCCAACGTCAGCTCGGCCAGAGAAGAACTCGATGCCATGATGTGCCGCCAAGGCACGCACAAACTGCTCATCCGCATCGGAGTCGGAGGCGCGCAGTTGGTGATTGAAGTGAGCGACGCTGACAACGCAGCCGAGCTTCCGCGAAAGGCCGACGAGAAGCGTCAGCAGCGCGGTCGAGTCCGCTCCACCCGAGCAGGCGACGGCCACTCGTTCACCGGGCAGAATCATCCCATGCTCTTCGATGGTTCGCAGGGCTTGCTGTTCAAGCAGGCCCATCCGTTTCTTGTAGGAGATGGATTGCGGTGGCATGTGCAGGTGCCCTCCAGCCCATTATCCGCCAAACCAATAAAATGGAGAACCTGGCGATTGGTTGAATGCCGCCGTGATGTGTAACGAGCGAAGCAGATCAACACGCGGTCATGGAAAAAAACAGGGAGTTGCTACAGAGGCTGAAGTGGAACTGGGGGCGTTGGAAGGTGGCGAGATGCGATACTACGATCCGATCAATACGGCGATGCTTCCGGCGACTACTGCCAGCAGGGCGGCGCAGAGCGTGGCGCGGGTTACCAACACGACGCCGATTTGGCCAAATTCATTGCCATATAGTTTTTTCAGTTTAGGGTTGGTTGCAGCAGGTGCGTTCACGGCACTATCCTCGCTATTGACGATCATGCTTAGTAATCACGCATCGAATCCTCATCATAATGGTACTTCGGATGAACCGGTATAGGCCGCTACTCCTATTTTGAGATGGCCTTGTTGCTCAATGAGTAACAATATGAGCGCGCTCTTGTACTCTTTGGGGATTTGCCTGCCGTCAAGAATTCCATGTGGTACCGGGGGTTCACATAGATGGCTACAATAGCTTGTTGACGTATACATGTTAACCACAAATGGTTGGGCTGGGCGCAGCAATGTTCGATGACCCCAGTCATCCCTTGGGATGCCGTGAGAAGCAATGTAAACTGGAGTTCTGCCCTGCTCGCCGGGGATTAAATTTCTTAGGAGTGCGGAATGGTGTTTGCGTGCGTATTATTGGCGGTGGGGGTCATCGGCTTCGTGCTGGTGGTGCGCGATCAGGATATCCCGCCCGCCCCGGTCGAGAATCCGGAGTTAACGCACCTGCAGGAACGTCGCGTGGTGCTGTTTGAAAACTTGAAAGACCTCCAGTTTGAATATCTTCAGGGGAAACTCTCTGACGGGGACTACCAATCGCTTAAGTTAGGTTTTCAGAACGATCTCGCCGTGGTGCTGGCTTCCATCGACATGCTTCAGGAGAAATTTCCGCAGGCCGTCGGGAATGCGGATGCGTCCGCGGCGGCGGGCAAATCCATCCCTCCATCAACCGTCAACGTATCCGGCAGATGTCCTGCTTGCCATGCTGAGAATCCTGATGGGCACCGGTTTTGCGGCAACTGTGGCGGACCACTCGGCTAGAGCAATCGCCTTTCCTCGCAGTCATTTCATCTTTCCTGGGCGGCGGCATCACTATAGTTTATCCAACCTCGACCAGCCCGTAGCGGCGTCCCCAATTCTCGCGAATATATTTCAGGACGCGCTGTCGCTCGCGCTGCTCGCCTTGATCGATGAAGTTTATCGCGGCGCGGCGCGCCAATTCCAGAATGTCCTTATCTCGAACCAGATTGGCCACACGGAATGCTGGCAGGCCGGATTGTCTGGTGCCCAGAAACTCGCCCGGCCCGCGCAGTTTAAGATCCAGCTCGGATAGAACGAAACCGTCTTGTGTTTCCACCAGAGCTCCCAGCCGCTGGGCTGCCACCTCGTTCACTTTTTCTGAATGAATCAATAGACAGTGCGACTGTCGCCGGCCGCGACCCACGCGCCCGCGCAATTGGTGCAGTTGGGCCAAGCCGAAACGCTCGGCCTGCTCGATGACCATTACGCTGGCGTTGGGGACATCCACGCCCACTTCAATTACTGTAGTGCCCACGAGAATTTGAATCTCTCCATTCTGGAAAGCCTGCATGGTGCGCTCTTTTTCATCGGAGGAGAGCCGCCCATGCAGCAGCCCCACGCGAAATTCCTGGAACACGTCTTTGGAAAGATGCTCGTACATCTTCATAGCCGATTTCAATTCCGTGACGAATGGCAGTCGTGGATTTTTTCGCGTTCGTTTCGGCTTTTTTTCTCCATCCGGATCGTCGCCGCCTGGATCATCTATCACCGGGTAGACGATAAAAGCCTGCGCCCCTTCCGCCACATGTTTGCGCACAATTTCATAGGCGCGCGGCGCGTTGGCCTCCGCGATCTTTTTTGTCACGATCGGCAGACGCCCGGCGGGCAGTTCATCGATCACCGAGATGTCGAGATCTCCATAATAAGTAAGAGCCAACGTGCGGGGGATGGGGGTTGCGGTCATGACCAGCACATCGGGCTGCAACTGCTCGCCGCTCCCCTTGCTCATCAGGCTCATTCGCTGCAGCACCCCGAAGCGATGTTGTTCGTCGATGATCACCAGACCCAGAGATTTGAATTGGACGTCTTCCTCCACCAGCGCATGAGTGCCAACAACAATGTGCACGAGTCCAGCCTCCAGCAACCGTTTGATGGCTTTTTTTCCCTTCGCGGTCGCGCTGCCGCTGAGGAGGGCGATCTGATATCCCGTACTGGCCAACATGCGGCGGAAGTTGAAGAAATGCTGTTGGGCGAGAATCTCGGTTGGCGCCATCACCGCCACCTGATAACCATTTTCAATGGCGATGACGGCTGCTTGCAGGGCAACAATGGTTTTGCCGCTGCCGACATCACCTTGCAACAAACGGCGCATGGGCCGCGGCGCGCGCAGGTCTTCCACAATTTCGGCAAGCGCTCGCTTCTGGGCCGGGGTGGGATGGAACGGCAGGATGCTCTTCAGTTTCTCGCGAACTACGGAGTCGGCGCGGAAGCTGATTCCTGGCAGTGATTTCGTATTCGCGCGCTTCCAAGCCAGGCCCGCTTCAAAGAAAAAAAGCTCCTCAAAGATGAGGCGCAAATGGGCCGGACTGCGAAATGCCTCCAGCTCGCTCAGGCGCACATCGCGCGGCGGGAAGTGCGCGTAGCGGATGGCTTCCCAGCGTGGCGCCAGGCGATACTCCGCGGCCACGGTGGCCGGCATGGGGTCTTCGATGCCCTGCAGAGTCTCCAGAATGTAATGGATGACGCGGCGGAAGAAGCGCGAAGTGAGCCTGCCATTTCCCGCCGCTTCGTAGATGGGAACAATGCGGCCCACTTCCAATGAATTGCCCGCGACCGCCAAGTCCGCTTCCAACTCCGGCAGGATTTCATACTGTGGCTGAACCATCTGCAAGCCCGGTTCATAGAGGTCGTTTTCAGCTTTACCGTATAGGGCGAGATACATTCCCGGCTGAATGATCTTGGTGAGATACGCGGCATTGAACCACTTGCAGCGCAGATACGAACCCTGATCAGCGACATCGGCGCAGAAGATGCGTACATTGCCGCGACGCATAGGCAGCATGCCGGCTGAGCGCACCTTGGCAATCACCGTGGCGGTTTCGCCCGCGCGCAGCTCACCGGGGCCGCGCAACCGCGTGCGATCCTCGTAGCGGAAAGGCAGGTAGTAGAGCAGATCCTCAACCGTCAAGAGGTTTTTGTTCTCAAGCATTTCGCGGCGGGGCTCGCCGACGCCCTTGACGAATTGCAACGGAGTGGACAGAGTGATCACTTCTTGAAATATAGCATGATGAAAGTGGAGGAGTTGCTCAGGCCGCGGCCATGTTAATATCTCCGCATGGCCGACGTATCATTCAGTTGCTTCAATTGCGGGCAGATCGTTCAGGCTCTTGCCGGGTTGAAGATCATGAAGAATGACTCCTGCTCGAAGTGCAGCGCGGACCTGCATTGCTGCAAGAACTGCCGCTTCTTTGACCCCAGCGTCAGCAATCAGTGCAGCGAGACGCAGGCCGAGTGGGTAAGAACAAAAGACCGCCGTAATTACTGCGACTACTTCGAGCCCTCCACGCACATCACGCTGGCGAAGCGCTCCGGAGAGGCCGCCAGCGATGACGCCCGCACAAAGTGGGACTCGCTATTCAAGAAATAGTTGGACCAAAAGAAACCGGTTAGTGCTTCAGTGCGGACTTTACCTGTGCGACGATCTGAGGCATCAATTTGCCAACGACGCCGCGGATGACGTGCTCCAGCGTGGCGGGATCGACGGTGGGAGTGGCCGCGCTGCCGGGGGATGCCGCGGCTTCCGCTGCCAGTTCTTTTTCGGTCGCAGCACGCACCATCGCCACGGCTGCTTCAACGAGTGGATCGCGTTCACCTGGGGCTACTTCTGCGACAACTTCCTTGTGTGCGGGGGTGGGCTGTGCATCCGCTGCTAATTCGGAAACGAGCGCTTCGGTGTGCGGGTTTATGGACACCGCAGACGTGATTGGCTCAAATCCACGATCAAATCCCGGCTCAGTGGGAAGCCCGAGGGAATCCGCCGCAGTGGTTGTGTGGACATCGGCTGGCGATAGGAGTATTTCATCGCTGACGGCAGGCATCGCTGGACTTCCATCAGCGTTCGCTGGCGGTGACATGGAAATTGGTTTCACGCCAAAACCCAACGCGGCAAGCGATAATGGAGAATGAGACGAAATAGTCTCATTCAGATTTTAAAAATGTTCAATACCTTCCGCGGTGCCAGTCTCGACTGGGGTTGTGTCGCCTTGAACCAAGCCGGGTTCCGTGAACCTGGGCTGCTGCGCCGGCTGATCGTTTTCCTCGGAAACCTCCAAGGCCATCTCTGTTAGATCGCTCCAATTTGCCGCGGGCTGTTCAAACAATTTCTCATCTTCAACTGTTATCGATGCGGGCTCCGCGCTCCAATTGGTTTGAAAGGAGGACACAATTGGGCTGGAGACTGCAACCTCCGGTTTGAGTGACTCTCCACCCATGGGAATATCGATACTTTGATCGTCCAGGTTGGGCTGCGTGTTTTCCCCCAAGTGAGGCGCAGGGGGTTCTGTCGAGGCATCGAGTTCAAATTGCTCCGCCAGCATGCCCACCGCTTGCTGCCCCATCGACTGGGGAATAATAATCACTTCCGGCTTCGCGGTCGTCGTTATGATTTCTTCGGCTACCGCCCAGGAGGGATCTTCGACCACCGGTCCGTACGGATTGGTAGCCGTAGAAGTTGTAGTAACAGTTTCCTCGGAAACTTTTTCCTTCTTGGGCTTGGTTGGAGCAAACCGCTTTGCGGCATCAATGAGGCCCTTGACGGTGGTTACCAAGGCCGATGATTCCAGAGGCTTGGTAATGACGCCATCTGCGCCAGCCTTCTTTCCCTCATCTGGGTCGTAAGGCTCCATCGCTCCAATGATCAATAGCACCGGAATGTGCTTCAGTTCCTCCGTGGTCTTGACGTGTTGGCAGACCTCATACCCGTTGCGGCCCGGCATGAATACATCCGCAATGACCAGATCGGGAGTGGATTTCTGGAAAGAATCTATGGCCGCTTTGCCGTTGCTCACTGTGACAACTTCAAAGCCTTCTGCGGACAGAATTTTTACGCCCATCCGTTGCGCATGAGTGCTATCGTCCGCGAGCAGTATTTTTGGCATGTTTCCGCGCACCTAATTAGCTTAGCGAGACTCCACTGATCGCCCAATTATGGCTTAAGTGCAGGCAAGTCAACAGGCCCAATGTGAGTGGGGAGATTGAAGGTGATCAATGTGGTAATAGTTGAAATCAAGGTGCCGGAGTCGGTACTTGTTCCATGGAAATGCCCGATGACGTTCCTGCACCGGTTTCACCATTCAAGTTGCCCTCGCCATCTTCTGTATTCGAGGAGATCAATCCCGGTTGCGCGGGGCCTTGCGGCGTCATGGTAGGGGGGCTCGTTTTGCCCTGGGCGGCGGCGACATTTGGCCTGCGATGGAATATATCCCAGAACCGGTCGACCATTCCCGGCTCGTCCGTATGAGTCCGCTCATAGGTCATGCGCGCCACTGCGGCAGGATCGGGCTGTGGAACGGGAGAGCCTAAAGCCTGGAGTTGCTTCTTAGCATCTTCTGCATATTCGCTTAGCGGATAGTCGCGGACGATGCGGCTGTAATATCTAGAGGCCTCTTCCTCTTTTTCCTGGCCAGACTGACGGTCGATAGACCGTCCAAGATAGTACAGCGCTGTATCGGCTTTGCTGAAGTTCGGATAGCGCTCCACCAGCTCCGTCAGCCGAGGTTGCGCGGCGCGGTCGGCGAGGTTCAGGAAATAGAATCGTCCAATCTCGAAGATGCCGAGAGCCAAAACCTCCTGCACTTCACGAAGCCGCTGCTCCGCCACGGGCACAAAAGGCCCATCCGGATAATTCATCAACAGGCGCTGGAACTCTTGTTCGGCGCGGCGCGCGTGCGTGGGGTCGCGATCCGCCTTTTCCATGCCGCGGTAGTGGATCATGGCTACGCGCATTTGCGCCTCGCCCGCTTCCGGCATGGTGGGGAAGAAGGTGATGAAATCACGGTACTCCGCTTCGGCCTGAGCCAGATCGGTGGAAGTTCCCTGGCGATACCAGGAGTCGGCGATGGCCAACTTGGACTTAGCCAGGTATTCGCTATCCGGATATGTGTTGATCAGTGTCTGGAGCAGCAAGCGCGCTTCGGCAAACTTGTTGTGCTCCAGAAAGTCCGCAGCGCGGTCAAACAATTCTTTGTCGGGCTGCTCGGAGTCGCTGATGAGCGGCGTATCAATTGCATTCCGGCGCAGGCCGCAGCCCGAGGCTAACAGCACTCCAGCCAGAACCAGCAAACTGAGCAAAGTACGCGTCTTGTTTGAAACCGATGTTGAAACCGATGTTGAAACCAAACCACCCTCCGGACGGCCTGAAGCCTCTTATCCTAATCCGCAAGTTTCTATCTTACGCCCGTGTGAGCATCGCTTCCTGAGCAAGGCGTGACATCAATTGGACGCGAGACGCCGGGTCCGGGCTCCCGTAAACGCTGTTGCCCGCAACCACCCAATCCACTCCAGCACGTATGGCCTCGGCGACATTGTCGGGCGTTAGCCCACCGTCTATCTCAATGCGAAAGTCCAGACCACGCTCTTGCCGCTTGCGATCCAACTGGCGGACCTTATCCAGAGTATACGGGATAAACTTCTGCCCGCCAAAGCCTGGGTTCACGCTCATGATCAGTACCATGTCCACTAAGTGCAGAATCTCCGAGAGCGTCTCGACCGGTGTGGCGGGATTAATGGCCACCCCCGCTTCAGTGCCACTGGCCCGCATCAGTGAGATGGTTCGGTCCAAATGCCGGGAGGCTTCCTGATGCACGGTTACCACGTCTGCGCCCGCTGCGATGAACTCCGGAATGTACAGGTCCGGGTTCTCGATCATTAGATGCACATCCAGTAGCAGGTCGGTTGCCCGTCGCAAAGATTTTACCACCGGAGGCCCGATGGAAATATTGGGCACGAAGTGGCCGTCCATGACATCCACATGGATGACCCGCGCGCCGCCCTGCTTGACCCGCTCGATCTCCTCCCCAAACCTGGCCATATCAGCCGAGAGGATCGACGGAAGAATTTCTATTTGCCTGGACATAAATAGTTCCTGTACGGACTGATTATTCTACCACAGTGGATTGCCTTTCAGGCTGGATGCACTGCCTGCGCATGGAATGCCTTGGGTAAGGCGATGTCTTATAGATTATCATCATGTAGTTAGGCTGGGGATTGCGCGATAACCGTTATGAAAAAAATCCTGATGATTGAGGACGACCGGGACATCATTGAACTGGTGCGCTATAACCTGGAAAAAGAGGGTTATCGAGTTACGACCGCTCAGGATGGAGCCACCGGTCTCGCTCAGTTTAGAAAATCGCAGCCCGACCTTCTGATTCTCGATTTAATGCTGCCGCGCATGTCCGGACTGGAAATCTGCAAAGAGCTTCGCCGCGACACCAAAGCGCGCCGCATTCCGATACTGATGTTGACGGCGCGCGGCGAAGAGGCGGATCGCATTGTGGGCCTGGAACTGGGTGCCGATGATTACGTCACCAAGCCTTTCAGCCCCCGCGAATTAGTAGCCCGTGTGATGGCTTTGCTGCGTCGCGGAGAGCCAGACTCACAGGGTGAAGCCGCCATCGAAGTGGGTGGCCTGACGATTGACCCCACTTCCTATCGAGTGACTCGTTCCGGGAAGCATGTGATTCTCAGCGCGATGGAGTTTCGGCTGCTGCATTTTCTGGCGTCGCATCCTAATAAAGTGTTTTCTCGGGACCGTTTGCTGGATGCTATCTGGGGCGCGGACCGCTATGTAATCCCCCGCAGCGTTGACGTCTATATCCGCCGTCTCCGTGAAAAAATTGAGGAAGATTCACAGAATCCCGTTTTTCTTAAAACCATCCGCGGTGCAGGGTATATTTTTGAGTCTCGGTCCCACTAACCGTCCACGGCGTATTGGCCTGCTGTATCTGCTGTTCTGGATTCTGGCCGGGGCATTGCTCGAATTCTTTTTGCCACGCTCCGGCATCGGTCTTTCCAGTTTTTGGCTCAGGTTCGGACTGGTCGGATTATTCATCCTCCTCGGCGCGCTTCCCCTCATCCTCCTGCTGCGACAATACGATCGACGGCTCGGCGGGATTCGCGTGTTCGCGGAATCCATGGTTCGAGGCGCTACGCGCCCACTGGCGTTGCCGCTGAATATCGATGCGGTGCAAGGCAATCTCAACTTAATTGCTCGGGCCTTGAATGATGCCAGCGCGGCGCACGAAGAAACTACCCGGCAGCTCACCGAAGAACGGAATCGCTCCGACGCCATCCTTCGGCGCATGGTCGAGGGCGTGGTGGTTATCGAGCCGGGACAGAAGATCGTTTTTTGCAACGATGCCTTCGCCCAAGCCATGGGGCTGGTAGGAATGCAGCGCGCGGGACGACTGCTGGTGGAGGTGACGAGGCAGGCAGGCTTGCTGGAACTCGTGCAGCAGGTGCTCACCTCGCGCGAGACGATTCTTAGCGAGGTAACCACCAGTTCGCTTCCTCCCAGGACATTCGCGGTTACCGCCGCTCCGGTTCCAGTCGGAGAGACCACCGGCGTTGTCCTGGTGCTGCACGACATCACCGAGCTGCGCAAGCTGGAGCAGATGCGCCGCGACTTTGTTGCGAACGTCTCGCACGAATTCAAGACGCCGCTCACAGCCATCCAGGGATTCGCCGAAACCCTGCTCGATGGCGCGTTAACTGACAAGCAATCCGGTCCGCGCTTCGTGCAGATCATCCGCGATCATTCCATTCGCCTGAATCGGCTGACCAATGATCTATTGCACCTATCGCTGATCGAAGCCGGCGCGGGAGGCATTGATAAGCGGACCGTGGCCGTTGCGGAATTGATCAGTTCGTGTATCGAAACGGTGCGCATGAAGGCGGAGAAAAAGAGCCTTAACCTGCAAGCGCAAATTCCCGAGTCCATTCCGCCCATCCATGGAGATCCCAACGCGCTGCGCGAAATCCTGATCAACCTCCTCGACAACGCAATTCAATACACCCCATCAGGCGGCCTCATTGAGGCCCGCGTGGCGGCCAGTGAAACGGGAGTAACCCTTCAGGTTGTCGATAACGGTATCGGGATCACGCAAGCAGACCAAAAGAGAATATTCGAGCGTTTCTATCGGGCAGACGAAGCTCGCTCGCGCGAAGTGGGCGGAACCGGTCTGGGACTCTCTATCACCCGGCATCTCGTCGAAGCCCACGGCGGCTCTATCCAGGTGGAGAGTGATCTGGGTCGCGGTTCCACTTTTTCTGTCCATATCCCCTTTGACACACCAAGCGCCAATTAGTCTCCACCAACGGTTCGCTGCTCTGTTTAATTGGTAACCACGTCGGTTCTTCGGAAGTCACTTTCCTGTTTGACTCCCAATGAAATAGGGGTAGTATGTGTTCACGATCTGTCCGGGGTCAGCCGGACCTACTATGAGAGACATTGTTTCGGGGGAGAGTCGATATGACCACAATCGCCATGAAAATCCGCAAGTCATTGCAACAGTCCGGCACTTTTATTCTTCACTTGGCCGCCGTCCTGCTGTTTTTGCAGCCGGTCCACGGCCAACTGCCCACAGCAACGATTCTGGGAGTTGTCCGCGATCCCAGCGGCGCGGTGGTGCCCAATGCCTCCGTGACGGTAACTCAGACGGACACCGGCCTCACCCGCGCCGCGCAGTCCGGCTCGGACGGTCGCTTCCGTTTTCCGGCGTTGCCGGTGGGCGCATACGAGATTCGCGTCGAGCATGTCGGATTCCAGGCGGAAGAGCGCAAGGGTCTCACGCTGGCCATCTCCGATGAAGCGGTGATGAACTTCACCCTGCAGGTGGGCGGCGTGGAGCAGACCATCTCGATCACGGCCGAGGCCCCGCTGGTGAACACGACATCTGGCGCCATCGGCAGTCTGGTTACGGAGCAGAAAGTCGCCGACCTGCCGCTCAACGGGCGCAACTACATTGACCTGGCGCTGATGCAGCCCGGCATTGTCCAACACAAGGGCATGTCCAACGCTTCCTCCACGGTGGGCACATGGTTCAGCAGCAACGGCGCGCCGCTGCGCTCGAACAACTATCTGCTCGATGGCGCCATTCTCACCAACAACACCGGCGCTACCTCGGCGTCGTCGGACGGCTCGACGCTGGGCATCGAGGGCATCCGCGAGTACAAGGTCATCACCAACTCCTTCAGCGCCGAGTACGGCCTGACCATGGGTAGCCAGGTGGTGATGGTCTCGAAGAGCGGAACGAACAGCATTCACGGATCGGTCTTCGAGTATCTGCGCAACAACGTCTTCGACGCGCGCAATTATTTTGACTATCCGACTGCCGCCACCGGCCCGGACTTCCGACTGCCGCCGTTGAAGAGAAACCAATTCGGCGTATCTGTCGGCGGACCGATTCGCCGCGACAGAACTTTTTTCCACGCCGTCTTTGAAGGCCTGCGCGAGCGGCTGGGCACCACCAACATCGCCAACGTGCCGCACGAGGGCTGCCACGGCGCGGCCAATGGCGTGATCACTTTCGCCGCCTGTCCCGAAGTGGGTGCGGCGATTCCCGCCCCGGTCATCGCTCCGCAGATCGCGCCCTTGCTGGCATTATTCCCCAATCCGAACCTGCCGGACAATGTCGCCACGGCCCGCTACAGCCTGAAGTTTACGCAGCCCACCACCGAGGATTTCGTGCAGTTCCGCGTGGATCACTCCTTCTCCAACAACAGCACGTTCTATGCGCGCTACTCCATCGACGATACCGAGCAGACCAATCCGCTGAACTACGAAATCTACCAGCAGGTGCGCGACAGCCGCAGCCAGTCCGGAACTGTGTCGGAGAACCATGTGCTCTCGCCGGCGCTCTTGAATACCGTGCGCTTTTCCTATAGCCGCACCAACCCCGCGGTGCTTTCTTCGCAGGACCTGGTGGGGCCGCAGTATTCCTACCTGCCCGGCACGCCGATGGGCTCGCTGGCGATTACGGGAATCACCGGCATCAGCCCTGCGTCGAAGAGCCTGCAGCGGAGGAATATTCTGTCGTTGAGCGATGACATGTTCTACTCGCTTGGCAGGCACTCGCTAAAGTTCGGCGCGCTGGTCAATGCCATGCACACTTACTCGAATGTGAATACGCAGGCGCTGGGTTCGGTCAGCTTCACCAATATGCGGAATTTCCTGGTCGGTCTGGCCAACACCTACAACGCCAATACGCCCGGCTCCATCCTCGACCGCACGTATCGTTACGAGACCGTTGGCATGTACCTGCAAGACGATCTGCAGTTGCGGCAAAACCTGACGTTGAATCTCGGCCTGCGCTACGAATTCATGACCGTGCCCAGCGAAACCCGTGGGCATGGCTCCGCCGTGCGGGATTTGTTGAGCAACCCGGCCACCACGCCGGACACCGTGCAGGGCGCCACGCTGGGCGCGCCGTTCAAACAGATGTCGCTCAAGAATTTCAGCCCGCGCCTGGGCATTGCCTGGGACGTAATGGGCGACGGCAAGATGTCCGTGCGCGGCGGCTTCGCCGAGCTTTATGACATCGCCGTATTCGGCCAGTCGCTCTCCATCGCGGTAACCGGCACGCCGCCGTTCTCCTCGGTCAGCAACGTCACGCAGCCGACGACGATTGCGCTGCCGCTGGTGTTTCCCACCGCCACGGCGGGACGATCCTTGCGGACTCTCGACTACAATCTGGAGCAGCCGCACATCCTGGACTACCACTTGACTGTGGAGCGGCAGCTACCCGGCAACATGGCCATCACCGTGGCATACGCTGGCTCGCGCGGCCTGAACATCCTGCAAACCAAGGACGGCAATCCCACCGTGCGCGGCGGAGTCTGGAATGGAGCGGACTGCGTTCCGGCCACCGGCTCCCAAGCCGCTTCCGCTGGGGACAATGCCTGCTGGCTGGGTCAGGGCACCGCGGCCACCGCCGCCAACCCGGGCGCGCTCAAGGATGTTCGCAATAGTCCGTATTGGGACGGCCTGGAATTCAAGACCGCGGGGGGCAACTCCTGGTATAACTCGCTCCAGTTCAGCCTGAACAAGCGATTGAGCAGCGGGTTCCAGTTCCAGAGTTCCTATACTTATGCCAAGGTAATCGACGAAACTCAGGGTCAGGCCGGTGCTGACAACGGCCAGTCCAGCATCTTCGGGGCCGAGCCCAGCCGCCGCCAGACTGATCGCGCGGTCGCGGACTTTGACGCCACGCACAACTGGCGCATCAACTCGATCTATCAACTGCCGCGGTTTTACCAGGGCGGCGGCGTGCTCGGCATGTTGGCGAATGGATGGCGGTTGAGCAACATTCTTTCGTTGCAGACCGGATATCCCTTTTCCCCGGCGCTAAACACCAACCGGTCGCGCTCCGTGGTAAACACCGGCGGCGGCGGCATCGACCGCCCGGATATGGCGGCGGGCCGCACCCGCGACGACATCATCCTCGGCGGCACCACGCGCTACTACGATCCGGCCGCGTTTAGCTTGCAGCGCGTGGGCTTCCTCGGCAATGCGGGAAGGAATATTCTGCGCGGCCCCGGTCTTGCCAACCTGGACCTCTCCGCCACCAAAGAGGTCGCCCTCCCTCGGCTGGGCGAAACCGGCCGCATCGAGTTTCGCGCGGAAGTTTTCAACATCCTGAATCGCGTCAACTTCGGCATGCCCAACCGCACCGTCTTCACGGGCGCTGTCGGTAACGCAGCGGAAGCGCCGCTAGCCACGGCGGGAAACATCATCGATACCTCCACCCGATCGCGCCAGCTCCAGCTCGCCCTGAAGCTGTATTTCTAGGCCTGCTGGTTGGGATGGGCCTGGGTAAGGATTGTGGAACAACTGGCGGGATCGTCTGGAAATGTTGCGCGTGGGTTGCCGCGCAGCCAGCGTGTAATGTATAATTCTCATTGGTCGCGGGAGTAGCTCAGCGGTAGAGTGCGACCTTGCCAAGGTCGATGTCGCGGGTTCAAATCCCGTCTCCCGCTCCATCTTATTTTCGCCAGTCCTGATTGCAATCGCAATTCAGGGCTGGCGAGTTGTCTTCTGTGGGCTGACACTGCGGCCCGCCAGGTCGAGTTGCCATCGTAGTCCGACGACAGAGCGCGACAGGGTTCAACAGGGTTCAACAGGGTTCAACAGGG
>SHUM01000041.1 GCA_009691245.1 Acidobacteriota bacterium
AACATTAAAGTGCTGATGACCGCCGTGGGCGGCAAGGTGATTCATCTGACCGCGGATTACGCGAAGGAAGTCGGCATGACTGCCGTCGGCCCGACCACATGGGCCGAGGCGATCCCCACCGGCTGGGAGCCCAAAGCGAACTAGCCGCGCGCCAATGATAAATCATATCCCGCAGCGGCCGGAAATGACAGATGTCAGTAATATATCGGGGAGGTGGTTGGCTATGCTTTTCAGAACAGTTTCCCTGGCAAGCCTTTTGTGTGTCTGCGCGGTCGTGTCCGTGTCCGCACAGGTCACCACAGGCGCCATATTCGGAACCGTTAAGGATTCGAGTGGCGCGATGCTGCCCGCAGCCACGGTGATTGCCCTAAACGAAGAGACCGGCATCTCTCGGACCACACAGTCGGACTCGGCCGGCCGTTTCCAGGTGCCCTCGTTGAGTCCGGGGCGATATAAGGTTAGCGCATCAATGGCAGGTTTTCAGACGATTGTGCGCAGCGGCATCGACTTGACAGTTGGCCGCTAGGTCGCGTTGAACTTCGATCTGCCATTGGGCTCGATCACGCAGACTGTTGAAGTAACGGCTGAGGCATCGCTCGTCAATACCGTCGGTGGAAGTCTGGGCAACACCATCGACAGCTCTCGAATCACCGAGCTGCCCCTAAACGGTCGCGACCTGGCTCAACTGGTTACACTTCAGGCCGGTGTTGTGAACTACACGGGCGGCGATCCTGAGCCGGGCGGTGGCAAGCTGCTGGTGGTTTCGGGAGCGCGTCCCACAACGAATGTTTTTTACATGGATGGCGTGGCGATCGAGTCCTACAACAAGAAGACTCCCACAGGAATGTCTGGAAACTTTCTCGGAGCCGATGGAGTGCGGGAATTCAAGGTGGACAGCAATGCCTACAGCGCGGAGTTCGGCGGTGGCGCCGGAGGGGTTTTCAACATTACCACCAAGGGCGGAACCAATACCATGCACGGAACCGCTTTTTGGGCCTTGCGAAATGACAACTTCGATGCCGCACAGTGGGAAGACGATGCCTTTGGCGATGAAAAGCCAGAGTTCAAGAGAAACCAATTTGGATTTAGCCTCGGAGGGCCGATCCGGCGGGATAAGACTTTTTTCTTTGGAAATTATGAGGCACTGCGCGAGCGGCTAGGCGAGACCGCCGTGGGGCGGACTTTTTCCGATTCGTTGCGGCAGGGCATCGTTCCTCCCGCCACCGTGCCCGTGGCGATTGATTCGCGAATCACTCCTTACCTGGCTTTCTGGCCCAGGCCAAACGGTGAAGTTTTTGGAGACGGGACGGCGAACTATATCACGCAAAGAACCATACCCACCGATGACAGTTATTATCAAGGTCGTGTGGATCACCAGTTCAACGATAACAATCTGGCCTTCTTGCGGTACACGTACCTGACCTCGGAGCAGCGCACGCCACCAATTTTCCCCGGTGAAGCCGGAGTACTCAATACCCAGGGCAATCATCTGGTTACGCTGGAGGACAAACAAATCCTGTCGCCGTCGCTGCTCAACTCAGTGCGACTGGGCTTTTCCCGAACACAGCCCTTCAACGGCCTGCTCGATCCTCGCGTCGTTGACCCCTCTCTCCTGTTCACTCCGAAGTTTTCCTTCCTGGGAACGCTCAATCCAGGAAGCGGCCTCCACACCGTCGGCGTTGCCGAAGCGACCTCGGACAGGCACATCAACTCCTATCAATTCGTTGATGATGTGGTCATCACCAAAGGGCGCAACACCTATAAGTTTGGAATTGCCTGGAGTCGAAACGGATTCAATGTTTACTTCCCGTCGCAGCCGGCGGGAAACTACGCGTTTGGCAACGTCGGTAATTTCCTGCGCGCGATCCCCAACACTTTCCGGGGGGCGATTATTGACGGTTTCGATGATGCCTACCGCACGCTCAAGTGGAACCTGATTGCCCTGTACTTTCAGGATGAGTTGCGCCTCACTTCCCGCCTGACGCTGAATCCGGGTCTGCGGTACGAATTTGGAACCGTGCCAACGGAGAAGTGGGGACGAGTCGGAAACTTCCACGGCGACCTGGAGTTCCTGTTGCGCGCCGGGATGAGTGATATCACGCTCGGCAATCCGTGGATCAAGAATCCCACGCTCAAGAACTTCGCTCCCCGGATCGGTTTAGGATGGGACGTATTTGGCGATGGGACCACCGCTCTCCGGACGGGATTCGGCCTCTTCTTCGTCCAGCTCGATCAAAGCTGGTTCCGCACCATGCTGTGGCGCATGCCACCGTTCCTGGTGGACCTGCAGGCTTCCGGAGCCAATGTGCCGTTCCCCAATATATACTCGTTGTGTGGACGGGAGAATCCTACGCGACCATCGAACCCGGTCTGCACTGGCCGGCCTGCGCCGCAGTTTCCGCCCTATAAGACCCGCTCGCCCTACATGATGCAGTACAATTTGACTCTGCAGCGGCAGTTCGGTTCGTCCATGGTGGCCACTGCGGGTTACTCCGGCTCGCGTGGCGTGCGCTTGAACGCGCTGGCCAACGTCAATGTTCCCTACGGGCAGAGTATTAACGGCAGATTAGTGTTCCCCGCCCCCCCCGCGCCCCAATCCCAACTTCGACAATATGCTGTTCCGGGGACCCATGGCGGATTCTTTCTACAATTCCCTGCAAGCCAGCGTGGTCAAACGGATGAACCAGGGTCTGCAGTTCACCGCTTCCTATACGTATTCCAAAACGATTGATGACATCTCCGGAAACGCGGGTGGAAGCGACTCCGACGTGACGGAAACGAACTCTTTCTTTCAGGATAAATCCCTGTTCCGAGGACTTTCGGCCTATGATGCCCGGAATGTCTTCTCGCTGGGCAGCACCTATGAACTGCCAGTCGGCGCGGGCAAACGTTTCGGCGGCGGCATGGGTCGCAGGGCAAACAAGGTGGCGGCGGGATGGGAGATCGGCGGCATCTTAACGCTGCGCAACGGCTTCCCGGGATCGATCTCCATTGGCAACCGACTGACTGCGATCGGCATCCAGAATGAGCGGCCCGATCTGGTCTTCGGCGCCAGCGGCAATCCCATTCAGGGCCAATCGGCGGGGTGCGACATCAGCAACACCGGCGTGATCAATCCACCGGGATCGATAGCGCCGGGAACTGCTGGCCGGATCATCGCGCCGGGAACTGCTCTGGGCACGGCGGAAACTTATTTTGATCCGTGCGCTTTCGCGCAGCCCCCGGCCAGAACTTTTGGGAATCTGGGAAGAAACACGTTCACGCTGCCTGGGTTCGCATCCTTGGACATCAACCTGACAAAGAATACGGCGCTCACTGAGGCGGCAAATTTGCAGTTCCGCTTTGAGGCGTTTAATCTCCTGAACCGCGTCAACCTGGGCAATCCAATTCGGAATGTGTTCGACAACGCTGGACGACCGAGCGCTACCGCCGGACGTATCGAGAACAGTCAGACCGCTCGGCAAATACAGTTGAGCCTGAAATTGATTTTTTAGTGAAGTGATTTCTACAGCCGGAAGGTCAGGGCTGGAGCCGGCGCAACCCACGCCAGCCTTACGGCCCGGCCTATGCCAAAGACAGGGACGGGAGTTTTCCCGTGCTGTCTCCGAACTTTTCGACGTTCAATCCCAGACGATCCAGCAGTGCCAGATAAAGATTCGACAGCGGCGTGTCCTTCTCGTAGCGAATATGGCGCCCGCCCTGGATGCGGCCCCATCCTCCGCCGGCCAGCAGGATGGGCAGGCTCTTGGGAATATGCAAGTTGCCGTCTCCCAGTCCGCTGCCATAGACAATCATTGAATGATCCAACAGCGAGCCGGAGCCGTCCGGCGTGGAGCGCAGCTTCTCCAGGAAATAGGCGAACATGGTCATATGATAGATGTTGATTTCGATCGACTTGGCGATCTTAACCGGGTCGCCCTGGTGATGCGTGAACGGATGATGGGGGTCACTGATGCCGATCTCGGGATAGGCCGCGTTGCTCATCTCGTGTCCTGCCTGTAGGCTCCCCACGCGTGTCAGGTCAGTCTGAAAAGCCAGCGTCATCAGATCGAACATCAGCTTGATGTGATCCCGGAAAGTTTCAGGAATTCCGGCGGGGCGGCTCATGGTCGGCAGGTTGCGCCCAGTCTGCTGCTCGGCTTTCTGGATGCGCCGCTCGACATCGCGCACCGCATCCAGATACTGATCCACCTTCGCGCGGTCGCCGGCACCCAGGTTCCCCATCAGCCGGTTGACTTCCCCGTTCACGAAATCCAGGATGCTGCGGTTGCGGCGAATGCGAGCCGTGCGCTCCTGCGGGCTGGTGCTGTCGCTTGGCCCGAACATTCGTTCAAAAATAGCGCGCGGCTGATTCTGCATCGGCAGGGGAGTCGTCGCATCGCGCCAACTGATGGTGTTGGAGTAGGCGCAACTACCGTCGCAGGTTAGCTCGGAATCTTCAATGCCGATCTCCAGCGAACCTATCTCCGTATGCTTTTCCAGCTCACGGGCAGCGATCTGATCAACCGAAATGCCGGCGCGGACTTCATTGTTTCCTGTCCGGATATTCTGCGTCACCACATGCACGCCAGTCAGATAGGTGGCGCAGGCGCGGGGATGCTCGCCTCCGGTTTCTCCCGCCAAGCCCAACGCCTGGACCGAGGAGAGTCCGCTGAGCACGAGCAACTGATCCCGAAAAGGAGCCAGCGGCTCCAGTATGGGAGTCATCGCGTATCCCGCTCCCTCCGTGGCGGGAGTGAACTTCTCCATGATGGCCCCGTTGGGGATGTAGACGAACGCAAGACGCCTGGCCGGACTTCCGGCAGGCTCGCTGGCGAATGCCGGAACCATGCCATCGAGCAACGGAAGGCCCAGCGTGGCTCCGACTCCCTTCAGGAATGTGCGCCTGGGCAGTGATTTCTTCATGATTATCATTTGGCGTCCTTCGACCTCCTGGTCAGGAATGGCGTGCTCTTCACGATGCCCGTGATCAATGACCATGAGCGGTAGTCCGGCGAGGCTTCATGCAAAATCTTGCGAATCGCGGGGGCGTCAAAATACTCCACTCCGCGCCCCAGCGCGTAGGTCATCATTTTTTCCGTGAACGTGCGGGCAAACTGTTCCGGGTTTCGTCTCAACTGCTCCTGAAGACCGGAGACCCCCTGAAACGGCGTGCCGTCGGGCAGGGCGCCGGAGACGTCAATGGGTGTCTTGTCCGCGCCGGCGGTGGTGCGCCACTGGCCGATGGCGTCAAAGTTTTCCAAGGCGAATCCCAGCGGGTCCATCACCTTGTGGCAGGAGGCGCAGGCGGGATTCTTCCTGTGCTCCTCCATCCTCTGGCGCATGGTGAGGTTCTTCTGCTCCTTGTCATCCTTGAGGGAGGGCACGTTGGGTGGCGGAGGCGGCGGGGGAGTCCCCAGGATATTTTCCAGTATCCACTTGCCGCGAAGCACCGGAGACGTGCGGCTGTTGTAGGAAGTTACGGTCAGGATACTGCCTTTGCCCAGCAATCCCCTCCGGGCATCCTCCTTCAATTCCACGCGCCGGAACTGGCTGCCAAAGATATTGGGAATTCCGTAGTGCCGCGCCAGCCGCTCGTTCAAATAAGTATCCTTGGCGGTCAGCAGGTCGCCGACGCCGCGATTGTCCCGCAGGATGCCGCCGAAAAACAGCTCGGTCTCCCGCAGCAAAGCCTGGCGCAGATTTTCGTCGAAGCCGGGAAAGACTTCCCGGTCCGGCCCCTTGTCTTCCAGGTCGCGGAGCTGCAGCCACTGTCCGGAAAAATTGTTGATGAGCGAATCGAAGCGGGCATCGCGCATCATGCGCGCAACCTGCGCATCCAGAATGGCGGGGTCCTGCAACTGCCCGCGCTCGGCCAGACCGAGCAACTCATCATCCGGCATACTGCTCCACAAGAAAAATGAAAGGCGCGATGCCAGTTCCAGGTCGCTCAACGGGAACGAACTGCCCGGCGGCAGGCCCCGCCGGTCCGGCTCCACCCGGAACAGGAAGCCGGGGCTTACCAGTATCCCTTCCACCGCCATGCGGATTCCCGCCTCGAAGTCGCCGTTCTTACGCCCGACCTCATAAAGCCCCAACAGAGGCTTCAGGTCGGAGTCGCCCACGGGGCGGCGGTAGGCGCGCCGGGAGAGCGTCGCGAGTATCCTGCCGGCGCAGGGAGTCTCGTCTTTCCTGCTGGCTGGAGAACATACGAAGATTCGGCGGCGGCTGGCAGTCTCGCCCGGTCCGGTAACTTCATACGGCCCGCCGATGGTTACGGCGCTGACGCCGGACAAGTCCCGCGATTCGCGCGCCGATCCTTCAGGCTTTTTGGCTTCCTTCAGGAAGGTAACTCCCACAGTCCGTCTGCCGGCTTTCACCGGAACGCGTATCCGCAGATCCCTGGCAGGAGTGGCGTTTTCTCCCCCCACCGTGAACACCTTCAGGCTGGATCCATCCAGGCGCAAGTCAATCTGCCTGGGTTCGGCGAACCCAACCACTTCCCCGGCATTGAGTCCATCGTCGATTGTTTTCAGATCGATCTTGATGGTGTACGTGCCATCGAGAGGGAAATAATGCCGAATCGACAGGCCGCCGCGCGACCCGAAAGGAAGATCTTCGCTGGCTCGATCGAACTGAGTGAATCGCTCGGGAATTTCGTAGGTCTCCAGCGCCGGACGGATGGTGGTGTCGCCCGTTGCCAGCCGGCTGACGATCTCGGCGGCGGACATATATCTTTCCAGCAGCGCGGGCGAGACTCCCAGCACGTCTCCGTTGTTATCGAAGCCGAAACTGGAATCATCCGCGGGCAACAGCGTAACGCCGTCTATATCCAGCGCCAGCAAGTCGCGGATCACATTCACATACTCGCTGCGGTTCAGCCGATGCACCGCGGCGGTGCGGCCTGGATTGGGGGTGGCGGACGCCGCGCGGTCCAGCGCTGTTTCCAGATGCCCGGCCAGCGACTCATAGCTCGACTCATCGGGGCGCGGCAGGCCCGCCGGAGGCATGGACCGCGCGCGCAGCTTGCGGATTACTTTCTCCCAAACAGGCGCCGCGACCGGGGCATCGTCCACATCCATTTGGTTAAGGACAAGCCCCGCGGTATTCAGTTTTTCGTTGTGGCAGGTCACGCAATAGCGATCGAGCAGGGCGCGGTGCGGCGAGGGAACTTGCTGAGACTCCGCCCGCAGGCAAGCTATTAGCGCGTAAATCATCATGCCCAGCAAGGAGGCGCGCTTCACTTTCCACCCCCCTGTTTTCCGGCCTGCCCTTCGACATGAATCTCCAACTGATCCAGAATTTTCACGCCAGATTCAGCCAGAGGTTTGGCGCCCAGCTTGAGCAGTACGTCCGCGGTATCATCCCGGTACTTGCGAGGTCTGGCATCGAGACTATCGCCCAGTGTGTCGGTGATGACGTGCAGGGCGATGCTCAGCGGAGTCTGGCCGAAATTGTCGAATACCTCGAGCTTCGCGCCCTTCTCCACCAGATAAGCGATCATCGTGTTCGCGCCCACGTAAGCGGCGCCATGCAGCGGAGTGTATCCGTACTCGTTAGCCTCATTCACGTCGCCGCCAAGCTCGACGGCCGCCTTCAATGCCTCGAGATGCCTGCTCTCTTCCTCCGCGGTATATTCCGGCCAGTTGCCTTTGACACGGCCAACGCCGGCAACCATCATCAGCGGAGTCGTCTTGGCCATGTAGTCCACGCGACGACCGCTGCCGCCCTCCAGGTACACATTTTCCAAATTGGCCGTCTTGGTTTCTGCGCCGTTCGCCGCCAGCAGACGCATCACCGGGGCATTGCCTTCCTGCGCCGCCAGCCAGAACGGTGTGGCGCCGATAGCCACCGTTCCGCCCTTGGTGCCGTCCCGGATCACGCGGGCCTCCGACTTTATGAAGGGGACGGCGACGATGGGAATCCGTTGTCCCTTGGCGGGCTCTTTCCATATCCGTGGGTTGGGATTCGCGCCGTGCTTCAACAGCGCTTTGATCGCCTCCAAACTGTTGCGGCGCAAGGCGGCGTAATGGAGGGCAGTATAGCCGTTGAAATCCACGGCAAGAGGATCGGCTCGATTATCGAGCAGCAAAATCTCCAGCTCATGATAGCCGCTGGCCGCCGCCAGCAACAGCGGGCTGGCCTCCGGCGAGGAGGCATTGACATCCGCTTTGGCGGCCAGCAATACGCGGGCGGACTCCAGATCATTCTGCTGCGCCGCAAACAACAGAGGCGTGAATCCTCCCGTGGACCGGGCGTTCACGTCCGCGCCTTGCTCGATGAGGATGCGTGCCACATCGACGCGTTTCTCGGCCACCGCGCGCATCAACGCGGTCTGCCCCCCCTGCGGCTCCCGCGCGTCCAATACCGCTCCGTGAGCCAGCAGGAGTTTCACGGCCGCCGCATTGCGGCCCGCCGCAGCCATCAACGCGCTCTCTCCGGTGTGCAAGGCGGTGTTGGCACCGGCCCCGGCCTGAAGCAGTTTCTCCATGATGACTGCGTTGCCGTTTGAACAAGCCTGCCATAGCGCGGTGGCGCCGTAGTCATTGGCGGCATTCACGTTGGCTCCCGCGCGCAGCAGCAGTTCCACCATCTCCAGATCATCCCAGTGCACGGCCCACATCAAGGCCGTCGCACCGTCGGACTGCCTGGCATTAACGTCCGCGGGGACGTCCGCGCGCTGCTCCAGCAGGGAACGCACCGCTTGACGATCACTGCGCTGGGCTGCCTCCACCAGGCGCAGGTCATTGGCAAAAGGGGTGGCGGCAAAAGGGGCGGGGAATGCACGGGCCGATGCCGAGAAAAGTGTCACCACGGAGACGAGCGCCAGTAAACGAAAATAGGCGCCTGCAATATCCAGTTTTCCCAATGAGTTACTGCAACTGGCGTACATCCCGCGCCTCCTAAGTTCAAGGGCCCGCGTCCTCTTGGAACCATTGTTCACATTCCCGGCTGAGTGTCAATCGTGTTGTTATGTATGTGTTGTGATTGAGTCATTGCGTCGAATAAGGTGGGCGCTTCCGCCGAACAAATCCAGCATGACTCGCGCCCATTCATAATCCGGCCCCCCATTGCGGGGCACACAAAACCACTCCCGTGGTTTCGCTTTCAAAACCGCCTCTCACAGGGCGATGAATTGTTTTCTAATTCGGATACGGTTTTGGTTCCCATCCCTGCGGGATCGGTTCCGCCCAGGTGGATGCGCCCACCGGCGGCGTCCCAAACTCTCTGGCGAGTGGGGCAACCAAATGCACCGTCTTCCCGCCCACCACCGTCATTAGCACCTGTGTCTTCGGAATTTCAGCCTCCGGAATCGTTAGGAAATCCCGGTCGAGGACGATGAAATCCGCATACGCGCCCGGTGCCAGCATCCCCAGTTTTTTGTCTTTCAACAGATAATAGCCACCCCAGGTCGTCAGGGCCTTCAACTGGGTAATCCGGTCCGTCTTTTCTCCCGGTCCGTACTCCCTTTTATCGTTGTCGTTGTAGCGGTTCATTCCCTTGGTGATGAAGAAAAACACCATATGGGGCAGCGGCCGGTCAATCTCAAACGAGTTCATGATCCCGGCGTCGTTGACACTCTTGCGCGGCGCAACCCAGCTGGTGTATTCAAGCCCATACTGCTTGGCAATCTCCGAGGCGCCTCTGTAATTCTCCCAAATGATGGTATTGAGCTGACTCACCATCATGCCCAGGTTCTTGATGCGCGGGAGTTGCGCCGGTCGTGGCGCGCCCGCGCCGTGATCGAAGGTATGCCTCATGGCGCGAATCTGATCCGTAGTCATGCCAGCTTTCTTGCTTCCCTCTTCAATGGCCGCCATGATGTTGTCGATGCCTTTGTCCCCACCTGTATGCATAGTGGCAATGCGGAGGCCGGCCTGGGCGGTGCGCATCAGCGCGGCATAATCATCCGTGCCGGGGTCGTTGCTGCACGATCCAGGAGAGCCACTACCGCCGCCGCCTTCACCGCCACCTAAAGAAGCCTGGGCAGGAATACCCGCTTTCTCTCTCCAATTGGGTATCTCCGGGACGGTCATGCAGCCAGGACCTGTAGCTGGGAAAGCGCCGACAAACCACAAGTAGTCCGATCCCATTCCCATCATGCCGGACAAATGCCGCAAGGTAGCTAATTCCCACGCTCCGTCTCCAGTTATTTGGTGCTGCCATGACCAACCAATCCGCGCCGGCATTTCACCTTTTTTATCCAACAGGTTCATGGCCTGAAGGTTGGTGAACGCATAAGGCGCCGAGCCATAGGAGGTGATGCCGGAGGCCGCCCATAACTCCAATTCCGACTTCAAGAGCTGCGCCAATTCGGGCACTCGGTTTTTGAGGATGGTGTCGGAAGGACTGTTGCGGTCGAGCCTGCCCGTTCGCTGCTCCCTCTCGGTCATCTCCTCATGCACAGACCGATATATTTCCACCCCCTTGGTGTTCATCAGGCAAGCGCTGGTGAAACCACCACTGACGCAAACCGGATTGTTGGGAGCCAATAGGTCCAGGTATTCCTTGGTAATCGATTTGTCCCAAACGCCGGTGCTTTCTGGCCCTCTGAACTCCTTGGCGCGCTCGTAGGTGGGACCCCAGTTGGGATTTACGCGAATCCACTGTCCCGGTTTGGCCTTGGATACCGCTTCCTTCATCGTAGCTTCAAACATGCCGAATTGCTCTTTGACCGGCACGTTCGGCAAATATCGCGAGATAATGTCGCTATCATTCGGGAAAACATGCCGGAAAGCGCGAGGCTCGGTCCACATCCAGTCGACTGGATGCTCGTGGGTCATGATGAAGCTCGGCAGCACTTCCCGCCCCTTGAGGTCGAGCTGCTGCGTCTGCGGTCCCGCGAGCGCTCGGATATCCGCATTGTTCCCGATTTCAAAAACTTTTCCGTCCCGGACCGCCATGGCCTGCGCGATGGTGCCAACATTCGACGTGAACGAGGTGTCGTTCATGGTTACGATTTTCCCGTTGTAGAGAATCATCGTTGGATAGTTCACCAGCTTCGCGGGGGCGCTCACGTTCTGCGCCCATCCAGCCGGAATGTACAAAATCACGCTGCAAACTATCGACAGAAATAAATTCTTCATAGCCAGGCTCCCTTTCTTTGTTGCTTTGCGCCTGCGCACAGGCGGTTGAATGATGGCGCTCCCGGGACGGTAACCGTCCCGGGAGCGCCGATTCCCGGTTCCATCAATACTCGAATTTCACCGCCAACTGAATCAGCCGTGATTGGCCATTGATTCTGGTGATCAGTCCAATTTTCGTGTTCAACTTGCAGCCTGAATTTGACTCCCGCCCAGGCGCGAACCGCTGTGGCCAAGACAAAGTTCTCGCGCGCCTTCGCGCTGATGCAAGTATTTAGCACCCCGGAAATTTCTTGTCAAGGCATTTCCGTAATTATCTCTTGACAACATAACGGGAGGCGAGGTATACCGTTGCACAAGTAGCCGTATCATGGAAGACTGATCGGCTCGGGACAGGACGTTAACGCGGGAAGCCATCATGTTTTTTGTTATGCGTCGCAGGTTTTGGTCAGGTTCTTAGCGGGGAGCCGAACATCATCGAGCAAGGCCATCGCTGGGCGTCCGGCCCGCTGGCGGGTTGGATTGCGCGGGCAGCTTTATTGCCAGCCGTCCCGCTCTCTGCGATTTTGGCTCAACGGATTGTTGCCCGCTCACGTTTCCCCTGGGACACATTTAGGTGCCGTCCCAGGTAGGGTTGGGCAGTCATTGCCCCGGTGGCTTACACCTATAGCCAACACTAGGAGGGGTAATGCGGGTTGTGGCGTCTGCCGTGCGGAATCGAGCGCGCACGAATGGAATCTTGCGGCCTTGCACTCTGGATCGGGGATGGAGGAGGAGAACTCACATGACAGGACAAATACTTTTACGAAGTCTGGCAGCCCTTGTATTACTGGCTGGTGGCACTCTGCTGGCGCAGGGGACCATGGGGGCGATTTCGGGGACGGTGCGGGATACCTCCGGTGCGGTCGTTCCCGGCGCCTCTCTCACCCTCCGCAACGTGGCCACGGGAATTGTTCGGAGTGTGGTCACCGACAACCAAGGCCGCTACCGGGCACAGGAACTCTCGCTCGGCGGATACGATGTGAACGTGCAGGCGGAAGGTTTCCAGAGTCTGCTCCGCAGCGGCATCGAGATGACCATCGGCCGGCAGGCGGTGCTGGATTTCACAATGCAGTTGGGCTCGGTTTCCGAGCAAGTTACGGTCAGCGGGGAAGCCCCACTGCTCGAGACCACCAACTCCACGGTGGCCGACCTGGTAACGGAGACACAGATGCGCGAGCTGCCGCTGAATGGCCGCAGCTTCACGGACCTGACCGCCATCCAGCCAGGCGTCGTAACGGACATGGATATTCCGCAGAGCACGCTGAAAGGCGGCGGCCGAATCACCATGAACGGCGCCCGGCCGCAACAGAGCCTTTACTTGCTGGACGGCATCGAAATTAGCGATCCCATCAACAATACTCCGCCGGTCAGCGTGCTGGGCCAGACGCTGGGTGTCGACACCATTCGCGAATTTACGGTCTTGCAGACCAATTACGGTTCGCAGTACGGCCGGGCCATCGGCGGAATCGTCAGTGCCGTTACCCGCTCGGGAACGAATGCCATTCACGGCAGCGTGTTTGAATTTATGCGCAGCGAGAAGCTGGACGCCAAAAACTTTTTCGATGTCGCTAAAAATACTATCCCGCCCTTCAAGCGCAATCAATTCGGCGGCACGGCGGGCGGGCCGATCATGAAAGACAACACTTTTTTCTTCGGCTCCTATGAAGGCTTGCGGCAAAGCCTGGGAACCACCGACTTTGGATCGGTTCTGACGGATGAGGCCCGTGCGGGACGAATTACTAATTGTCCCGCGGGAAGAGTGACCTGCACGAAGGAAGAGGCGACCGTCACGGAAACTCTGCCTCGCGGGCTATTTCCAGACATGGCTCCCTTCCTGGGTTTGATTCCCCGCGGCAATGGCTTGTACCTGAATGACGGCGTTCAGGAGTTTCGCGGCAGCCGGATACAATCCGGCCGGGAAAACTACTACATGACCCGCATCGATCAGCGAGTAAGTAGCAATGACAATGTCTTCGGGCGGCTGGTGCTCGATCACAGCAGCAAAGAGTTGCCGGACGCTCAGTTCCTGGGCGACAGCAAGACTCATCCCACTAATAATGAGTGGGGCACTTACCGTTTTGTCACCCTGGACTGGACGCGCATCCTCTCGTCCACGGTGCTGAACTCCGCGCGTTTCGGGTTTACGCGCAATACCAGCAATCAGTGTCAGTGCATCGGCGAGCCTGGGGGAGAGCGCACCGACGTCGACGAATTTCCAGGGCTGCCGTCGCAATTCCAGGTGGTGCCCGGAGTGCCCTGGGGCGGCAACTGGGGAATTCCCGGAGTGCTCATACCAGGCGGACACAATGGTCCGGGCACGTTCGTCGCCGGAGCTTATCTGGCCAGCCCCGTGCAGTTTGTGACCAACACGTACAGTTACTACGACTCCATTCATATTACTCACGGCCGACACTCCCTGGAGTTAGGCGCCGATGTGCGGCGGTATCAAGAGAACGTCGATCGCACCACCTGGGTGCATGGCATCGCCGCCTGGTACGCCCCCATGAAGAACTTTCTGACGGCGGGCCAGCGCGCTTCAGGCTACTGCACGGGTATCGCCACGGACTGCCGCGGCATCAGCAGCGCGACCATTGCGCACACCCTCACATCGGACAACAGGTACGAGCGGGGAGATACCTACCGGGGATACCGGCAGAGTTACTTCTCCTGGTATGCGCAGGATGATGTCACTGTACGGACGAACCTCACTTTGAACCTGGGCGTGCGCTGGGAAAGACTCACTGCTCCCGTGGAAGTCAACCGAAAGATGGCTTCCATTCTGGATGTCCTACGCGACCCCGGCTACACCCAATTGGGAGACAAGCCGATGTTCCGGCTCCATGACATTCTCGGCGGCTTCGCGCCGCGAATCGGCTTTGCCTATAGCCCCGACAAAGTTACATCCGTGCGCGCGGGCTTTGGTTTGTTCAAGGAAATGCCGCTGTTCTATCAGTACTCGGTCGCGCTGTTCCACCCTCCGCAAGCCAACCGGATCAATTTGCGCGACATCACCACCTGGCCCAATCCGTTGCTGGGAATTGATCCCCGCACGGGCACGCTGCAACCTACGGTCATCACCTATGATTACAAGTATCCTTACGCCATGCAGTGGAACCTTGGGTTCGAGCGCCAGTTTGGACAGAACTGGGTGGCCCGCGCCACTTACATTGGGACCCGGGGCGTCGATCTCGGTTCGGTGGTCAATGAAGTCCAGCCGGTGTTGAGCAAGGATGCTGCGGGAAGGGAATTTACCGCGCGCCTGGCGCCTTCTCAGAATCCGGCCCTGGACAGCACCAGAACATTTGCCAATATTGGGGATGGCTGGTACAACGCGCTGCAAACGCGAATCCAGAAGCGGTTCAGTGGTGGGCTGGAGGCGAGCGCTTCCTACACCTGGTCGAAAAACCTGTCGGCAGCGGCGGGCCTGGGTGTTACCGGAGGAGAGTTCGGCTCCTTCGGAGGAGGCTTCCAAGCCACCAATCTTTGGGACTACAAGAACTTTGACCGCGGCCGCGCCGACCAGGACGTGCCCCACAATTTCAACCTAAACTTTACCTACGACCTTCCGGTGGGCGAGGGCATGACTTTCGGCTCCACTATGGGCAAAGTCGCCAATTCGCTGCTGGGAGGCTGGCAGATCAACGGAGTCTTCACCAAGCGGTCCGGTCTGCCGAAGGATATCGCCGGCGGAGGCTATTCCACCACTCAATATTGCCGCTGCGTGGTCCGGCCCAACCTGAAAGCCGGGGGAGACAATAACCCCGTTATCGGAGAGCTGGATCACTGGTTCGACGAATCACAGTTTGAGTTGGTCCCGGCGGGTTATTTTGGGAACCTGGGCAAAAACACTCTGAGCGGTCCCGGCCTCTCCAAGATGGATATCTCGTTGTTCAAGACCGTTCCGGTGGCGGAGGGCAAGAAACTGCAGTTCCGGGCGGAATTTTTCAATTTCCCCAATCATCCAAATTTCGCCGCGCCCGATACCACCGTGTTCAACACGCAGGGGCAGTTGAGCGAGAATCGCGGGCGGATCACCTCTACCGTAGGCACTTCGCGGCAGATTCAAGTGGCTTTGAAATTCGAGTTTTAGACAGCGCAATGCAACAAGGGGGACGATCGATGCAAAACGCGAAATTGTCAGGCGCCTGTTTATTCATGTTGATGACTCTCTTTCACTCCTTGGGAATATCTCAAACCACCACCGCCACTCTGACCGGCATTGTGACGGATGAGAGTGGAGCCGTGCTTCCCCAGGCGGAACTGAGAGTGACGAACACCGCCACAGGAGTTGCGCGCACCGTGGCAACCGATGCCGCGGGGAGATATTTAGTCTCCCAGCTTCCGCCGGGACCCTATGAACTGGTAGTGACCATGGCGGGCTTTGACACGCTCGCGCGCCGGGGAATTACCCTGGCGTTGGGCCAGGAGGCCAGTCTGACCCTGACCATGCGAGTAGGGTCGGTCAATGAGCAGGTTACCGTAACAGGGGAAGCGCCCGTCGTCAATACCAGCACCAGCGCGCTTACGGCGGTGATGGAACAGAAACGAATTCTGGAACTCCCGCTCAACAGCCGCGATTTTAAGATGCTGGCGCTGGTGCAGCCCGGGGTTTCCAACGGGCGCAGGACCACGGGTCAACTAGGCACGCTCAGCATATCGATGTCCGGCTCGCGGCCCGAGCAGACAGGGTATCTCCTGGACGGGACCAATATTAAAAGCGGTTCCGGGGCGCCAAGCAATGCCGCCAACGTCATGTTGGGCGTCGAGTCGGTGCAGGAATTCCAGGTGCTGACGAGCAACTACAGCGCGGAATTCGGAGGGTCCTCGGGCGGCCTAATGAGCATGATCACTAAATCGGGCACCAACCAACTGCATGGGAGTCTTTACTACAGCCTTCGCAACAGCGCTCTGGACGCGCGCGATTTCTTTGTAAAGAAGAAGGACGTATTCGCCCGCAACCAGTTTGGGGGCGCCGCGGGAGGTCCGGTCAAACGGGAACACACATTTTTCTTCTTTAATTATGAAGGATTGCTGAATCGGCAAACGAGGAGTGCGCAAGTGTTTGTTCCCGATGACAACACGCATCTGGGAAGGCTTCCCAATGGGACGCAGGTACAGGTGGCGCAGTCCATCCGCCCGTACTTGGATCTGTGGCCGCGCGCCAACGGCCCGCTGGTTTTGAACAATGGTTTGCCCACCGGGAGCGCCACCCTGAATTCCTCCGGCGCCAACCCCATCACGGTCAATTATTATCAGGGACGGGTGGACCAGCAAATCACCGATGAGCACTCGATCTTTACCCGCGTGACGTTTGACCGTGGGAGCAGGATTACGCCAGGGGCCTTCGGCGAGGCGTATTCATCCACCAACGCCAGCAGCGGCAAGAGCTACGCCACCGTGCAGCACCAGTACATCATCACGCCACGGCTGGTGGCCAGCACTCGCATGAGTTTCAATCGCAGCACCTCTCAGGGCAGCCTGCTGCTTGGCGGGGATTACCCGCAGAATCTTAAACTCATCCTGGACCTCCCCCCCAGCTTTACGTTTCCAGGCGTTACCCGGTGGGACCCCGCCACCGCGGGAGCGAAAGGTGCGGACCAGGTGTGGCAATTTCAGGAAACCATTGCCTATGTGCGCGGCGCGCATTCGATAAAAGCAGGAGTGGATATTCAGCAACTGAGAAGCAACTCCGCCTCCGTCAGTGATGCCTCGCTGGGTGGCAATTTTGGATGGAACACCCTGCAGGATTTTCTCACCGACGCCCGCATGTCAACTCTCGAAATCAAAGCGGGAGGAAGTTCCCACCGTAGCTTTACGCAAAAAGTTTTCGGATTGTATTTTCAAGACGACTGGACGTTCCGCCGAGGCCTTACCCTGAACCTGGGGGTGCGCTATGAACCCTTTACGACTCCGGCGGAAAAGCATAATCGGGTATCCGTGGTGAAGGATTGGGTGCATGCCACTTCCTTTGACGTGGGAGTGCCCTTCTGGGATAACCCGTCGCTCAAGAATTTTTCGCCGCGTGTGGGCTTTGCCTGGGATCCCACGGGCGCTGGCAAAACGGCGGTTCGCGGGGGCTTTGGCCTGTTCGATGTGCTGCTTCTGCCCCAACACTACTCCACCCCCGCCACGAAGAATCCTCCCTTCATCGCCACCATCGTAACTGTGCAAGGGAACCTTGCCACGGTACTAACGGATGTGGCGCGAGTTGCTCCGACGGTTATGACCCCGGTGATGAGTCCTGACAGCTTTATGGAAATCACGCAGTGGGACCTCGACACCAGCTATGAAATGAAGATGAACCTGTCCGTGGAACGGCAGTTGGGACAGAATCTCTCCGTGTCCGCCTCCTACATCGGCGGCAGGGGCGTCCACCTGTGGCGCAACCTTGATGTGAACACCGTTGCCAGTATCGAGGTGGACGGACGTCCGTTTGTAATTGATACCATCGCCCGCACGGACGGGTATCCAGCCTTGCTTGGTCAAGGTCCAACCCTGCGTGTCAATCCCAACACCGGCGTGGGGACGAGCCGGGCATCCGACGCGCAGTCTTTCTACAACGCGCTTCAGCTACAAGTGAAAAAGCGTTTGAGCCGGGGATTGCAGTTGGGGGGTTGGTACACCTGGTCTAAGAATGTGGATGACACCACCACCAGCACCGGCAACCTGGACTTCAATGATTTCCAGACCAGCCAGCCCTATAACCCCAAATCCGACCGTGCTCGATCGTCTCTTCATATTGGTCAGAACATGGTCGTCAATGGCGTTTATCAGATTCCATCGCTCATTCAGTCTGGTTTCGCTTCCCACCTGCTCGGCGGATGGCAGGTCTCGAGTATATTCTCGGCGTCCGACGGGGTGCCGTTTGCCACTCTTATTTCCGGGCGGAATGCTCCCGACAAGTCGCGCAGCACGGGAAGAGGACGCCCCGACTTGGTGGCCGGCCGCAGTAACCGCGACATCACTTCGGGAACTACCGCGGGTTGCACGCTGGTCAACGGAATTCCGGGTCCCTATAATGCCTCCGCATTGCCGGCAGCCCTCTCGGTGGCGCCCGGCCAGAAACTGGGAACTCCGGAGCTTTATTTCGATCCTTGCGCGTTCCGTTTGCCGCCCGCCGGCTTCTACGGCAATGAAGGCCGCAATATTCTGGTCGGGCCTGGACTGGTCAATTTCGATTTCAGCCTGCTCAAGAGCGTGCCGCTGGGGATTGGCGAGGGAACTCGTCTGGAATTTCGGGCGGACATCTTCAACATTTTCAATCGAACCCAATTTTCAATACCTTCCACCGCGCAGGTTACGGTTCTCAATCCCGCTCCCGCTGCGCGCTCATACATTGCAAGTGCGGGGAGAATCTCCACTACTGCAAATCCACCGAGGAGTTTACAGTTCGGGTTGAAGGTGAGTTTCTAGACCATTTTTATAGTCACTGAAGAGCTGTGTTCAGCCCCGGCAGGGGCGGGAGAAAGTAGCCCCGGGCGTAAGCCCGGGGTTGACGAAGCGAAATGACACGCAGTCCCGGCAGAGGCGAAAGAGACTTCCTGGGGGTTCTATCGCCCCTGCCGGGGCTGGACCGAATCCTTGCGGACTCTACCGTTTCCTTTCTAGAATTCGGCTTGGACGAGTTATCATGGACGCAGCCAGACCGTTCCCGAGAGGGCGCGGGTTTGTGTTTGTACTGGTAGTGAGCGGTGCCGAGGCAGTTGCATGACTCTTGCCAACCGAAATCCCCAATTTAACCGCCTGCTGGTCTTGTCCCTGTTTGCCTGCCTTGCCGGCCTTAGTCCGGCGGCGGGAAGCCCCGCGGAGGCAGGCCCTGAACTGCGCCTGATAGAGGCGGTACGAGGCAAGGATCGTAACGCGGCCATCGCCTTGCTAAAGCAGAAAGCCGATGTCAATGCGGCTTCGGCGGATGGCGCGACGGCGTTGGCCTGGGCGGCGCATTGGGATGACTTGGAATTGGCGGACCTCCTGATTCGAGGCGGCGCGAATGTGAATGCCGCCAACGTGCATGGCGTTACGTCTCTGGCGCTGGCCTGTGAGAATGGCAGCGCCGGCATGGTCGAGAAGCTGCTGAATGCCGGGTCGAATGCCAATGCCCGGCTGGTGAAAACCGGAGTGACGCCGCTGATGACCTGCTCCCGATCCGGAAACGCCGACGCAGTGAAATTGCTGCTGCGCCACGGCGCTGATGTAAACGCCAAAGAAAGCCGACGGGGGCAGAACGCCCTGATGTGGGCGGTTGCCAACAAGCATGACAGCATTGCCGGCGCGCTGATCGAGCATCACGCGGACTTCCGCGCTCGCTCAAAGGGCGGTATGCCGGCGCAGTATGGCAGCCTTACGCGGGAGACCGGATTTACTCCACTGCTGTTCGCAGCCAGGGCTGGTCATCTGGATTCCGCCAAAATATTGTTGGACGCAGGCGCGAATGTGAACGAGGCCACGCCGGAGGACGGCAACGCGCTGGTGATCGCCGCGGCCGGCGGCCACGAAGCGCTGGCCTTGTTTCTGCTGGGACGGGGAGCCGATCCCAAGGCAGCCGACGCCTTTGGCGTTTCCGCATTGCACTACGCGGTGCGGCGAGGAATTCTGGAGCTGACCGGCTTCGAGTTTTATGCCGAGCGCCTGCCTCCCCCCAATATGCACGAGCTGGCGCGGACGTTGCTGGCCCGCGGGGCCGATCCCAATGCTCAGATTCGGGCCAATTTTCCGTCGAACTCGCGATACCATGAAGGACAGTTACTCAGCCTGGTCGGCGCGACACCGCTCTTACTAGCGGCTCATACCGCCGATACCGCTCTCCTGCGGATTTTTTTGGATCGCGGCGCGGACCCGAAGCTGGCTACCAAGGCCGGAGACGTGCCGCTGTTGCTGGCGGCTGGCTTGGTTCGAGATCCTTCCCTTGCCACGGCTGAACAGAATGCCCAAGCGCTCGAGTCGGTGAAACTGCTGACGCAGCGAGGAGTGGAACTGAATCATGCCAACGGCCGGGGCCAAACCGCTCTGCATGCCGCCGCGGGCATGGGAGCTGATGCCCTGATTCAGTTTTTGGTCGAGCAGGGCGCCGATGTGAATGTGAAGAACAAATCGGGGGAGACGCCCTGGAGCATTGCCATGGCTATGTGCCCAGCCGAAGGAACGACCAATGCCTGCGGCGCTTACGTCATCCGCAAGGAAACCGCGGAACTGCTGCGGAAGCTTGGCGCCCAACCTGGCGCCCCCGCTCCCATGCAGGAGTACTTCCAGCAGTAGAGCAGGCAATTCACCACTATGGTCTATTAAAGGGAAACTCCGGGGGTTGGCGACGATGGGGATGATGTTCCGGGTAAGGGCTGGACTGGCGCTGGTCTTTGTGGGCTTCCTGCAACTGAATGCGGCTCCGCAGGCACCAGTGCCCTCGCCACCCGCGAGGCCTCTGGCGCAGCACTCCGCCACAGTCAGCCGTTACTGCGTTACCTGCCATAACGAAAGGCTCAAGACCGCCGGGCTGGCCTTGGACCGGATTGATCTCGGTAATGTACCCGCCGCCGCCGAGGCATGGGAAAAGGTGATTCGGAAATTGCGCACGGGGGCCATGCCTCCGACTGGCGCGCCTCGCCCTCCGGCGGACTTCTACAATTCCCTGGCGACTTACCTGGAAACGGAATTGGACCTCGCCGCCGCAGCTCATCCCCATCCCGGCCGGCCCGTCATCCGCCGCATTAATCGCACTGAATATGCCAATGCGGTGCGCGACCTGCTGGGGCTGGAGCTGCGCGTCGAGGATATGCTTCCCGCCGATGAAATCAGTTCAGGCTTCGACAACATCGCCAGCGTGCTCACCGTCTCGCCGATGCTGATGGAACGCTATATGCTGGCGGCGGGGAAGATCAGCAACCTGGCATTGGGGGTTTCCTCCGCCCAGCCCGCCGAGGAAACTTACACCATCTCCAAACTGGTGATGCAGGAGGATCGCGCCGGGGAAGACCTGTCCTTTGGTTCGCGCGGTGGAATTGCGGTTCGTCACCACTTCCCGCGGGATGGCCAGTATTCCATCAAGATTCAGTTGCAGAGGAATTTCAGGGGATACATCCGTGGTCTGGGCGAGCCGCACCAGCTTGACCTCACCCTGGATGGCGCTCGCATCCAAGCGCTCACTATCGGAGGGGAGCGCCGGGGAAAATCCGCGCCCATCTTCTCCTCGGCCAGCATGGGGGAGACAGCACAGGAAGACTACGAGCATACCGCCGATGAAGAGTTGGAGTTTCGCTTCGCGGCCCAAGCGGGTCCTCACCAGGTTGCCGTGGCTTTTGTGAATGAGGAAGTGGAGTCGGAGGGCCCGTTGTGGCCAGCCATGACTCCAATCGAGTACGAGCAATACAAGGGGGGCGACCCCGGCGTGGCCAGCGTGGTGATCGGCGGCCCCTACGATGCCAAGGGGCCGGGAGAGACTCCCAGCCGCAAGAAGATACTGGCTTGCCAGCCTACCGGGAACTCCGAGGCCTGCGCGCGGAACATTCTCACCACGCTCGCGCGGCGCGCCTATCGGCGACCCGCAACTCCGGAAGACATGGACGTGCTGCTGAGTTTCTTCCGCCTCGGCTATCGATCGAGAGACTTCGACGTGGGCATGGCGGCAGCCATCGAACGTATTCTGGCGGGACCGGAATTTCTCTTTCGCATCGAGCGCGATCCCGGCCATCTCCCGCCCGGCACGGCGTATCCGATCAGCGACCTGGAGCTGGCCACGCGCTTGTCATTCTTTCTGTGGAGCAGCATTCCGGACGACGAGTTGCTGAATCTGGCCGAGCGCGGCAGGCTGCGTGATCCGGCGGAGCTGGAGGGGCAGGTGCGCCGCATGATGGCCGATGCCAAGTCGAAGGCGCTCGTCGAGAATTTCGCGGGCCAGTGGCTTTCCCTGCGAAACCTAAACTCCGTGATCCCGGACCCGCTGGTATTTCCTGAGTTCGACGAGAATCTGCGCCGCGCATTTCAGCAGGAGACCGGGTTGTTTTTCGAGAGCATCGTGCGCGAGGATCGCGGCGTCTCCGATCTGCTGAACGCGGACTATACCTTCGTGAATGAACGGCTGGCCCGGCATTATGGAATTCCCAATGTCTATGGCAGCCACTTCCGGCGCGTTTCGCTGAGCGACGAAACCAGGAGGGGATTGCTGGGCAAGGGCAGCGTCTTGATGGCGACCTCGTATCCCAACCGGACCTCTCCCGTTACACGCGGCAAATGGGTGCTGGAAAACATTCTCGGCACGCCGCCGCCACCGCCTCCTCCCGATGTGCCATCGCTTGCGGATAATGGCCGTGGCGGGAAGTTGCTCTCCATGCGCGAGCGGATGGAGGAGCATCGCAAGAATCCGGCCTGCGCGGGGTGCCACAAGCTGATGGACCCGCTGGGCTTCGCGCTGGAAAATTTCGACGGCCTCGGCAAGTGGCGCACCCGCGATGGCGACAGCTCCATCGATCCTTCCGGGGCATTGCCGGACGGCACGCAGTTTCAGGGGCCCGCGGGAATGCGCAAGGCTTTGTTGAGTCTGCGCCAGCAGTTTCTTGCCACATTCACTGAACGGCTTCTTGCCTATGCTCTCGGCCGGGAAGCCGACTATCACGATGCGCCCGCGCTGCGTGGCATTCTTCGCACCGCCGCTCCCAGCGACTATCGCTGGTCCGCGCTGGTTATTGGGATAATCAAGAGCACGCCGTTTCAAATGAGGAGGTCGCCGGAACTATGATGATCTTCAAGAAATCGATTCCCCGCCGCGCGTTTCTGGCCGGCATGGGAACTGCTTTGGCCTTGCCGCTGCTGGACGGGATGATCCCCGCCCTGGCCAGCGCGCAGAATCCCGCTGCCCAACCGGTTCGCCGCCTGGCGTTTGTCTATGTTCCGAACGGAATGATCATGGAAAAGTGGACTCCCGAAAAGGAAGGGACCACGTTCGACCTGCCTCCCATTTTGGAGCCGCTGACTCCCTTTCGGGACCAGATGCGGATCCTTAGCGGGCTGAACCAAAATGCGGCGGCGGCGCTGCCCGGCGAAGGCGAGCAGGCGCCGCACGAGCGCGCCGGGGCCACCTACCTCACCGCCGTTCACCCCCGGCGGGAAGGGCATGTGGGAGTGTCAGTGGACCAGGTGGCGGCGCAATCTCTGGGTCAGCAGACCCAACTGGCGTCGCTGGAGTTGAGCCTGGACCCCTCCACCATCTCCGGCCAATGCGAAAAGGGCTGGAGTTGCGCCTACGTTCATACCCTTTCATGGCGCACGCCGACGACTCCTAATCCCACGGAAAATCAGCCGCGCGCGGTGTTCGAGCGCTTGTTCGGCGATAGCCAGAGCACGGACCCGGCGGAGCGGCGCGCCCGTTTGGAAAGGCGGCGAAGCATTCTGGACTCCGTAACCCAGGCGGCGGGGCGATTGTCCGCAGGCCTGGCCTCTGCTGACCGCGCCAAGCTGGCCGAGTACATGGATTCAGTCCGTGATGTCGAGCGGAGGATCGTGCGGGCGGAGGAACAATCCTCCCGCGAACTGCCGGAGTTTGACCGGCCGGTGGGCGCTCCCGCCCGGTTTGACGAATATGCGAAGTTGATGTTCGACCTGCAGTTGCTGGCTTTCCAATGTGATTTCACGCGAGTGTCCACATTCATGATGGGTCCGGAGCAGGGTGGCCGGACCTTCCGGGAAATCGGCGTGGCCGACGCGCATCACCCGCTATCCCATCACCAGAATGATCCGTCGAAGATCGCCAAGGTGGTCAAGATTGACATCTATCACTCGCAGATGCTCGCACATTTCCTGGAGCGGCTGCGTTCCACCGCGGATGGCGCAGGCTCGTTGCTGGACAATATGATGATTGTCTACGGCAGTGGCATCAGCGACGGCAATAGCCATTCCACAAAAGAACTTCCCGTCGCGTTGCTGGGCGGTGGTTCAGGTCAGCTAAAGGGAAACCACCACCTCCGCTATCCAAAAGGCACGCCAATGGCCAACTTGTACGTAACTCTCCTGAACAAATTAGAGGTTGCCATTGATAAATTCGGCGATAGCACCGGAAGCCTCGATCTAACTTCAATCGCGTAACGAGTGGCGCTCGTCGTTTACTCACTCTGCGGTTGGTGGACCGGGTCTATTTCATCAACAGGCGGATAGCCCAGCCTCGCTGCAACCCCGGACGGCCACGGGACTGCGCAATAAATAAAGCGAATACAACCGCTCCCCTGGCCATTGTCTCCCACGATCTCCCGAATGCTTCTGTAAACCGAGTTGGAAGAACTTACCGAACCGGATTATTTCCAGCCTTCGGGAACTTTCTCCGTCCAGGTGGTGGCGCCCACCGGCGCCATTCCGATCTCGGTAGCCAGCGAGCGCTTCAGGTGGACTACTTTTCCGCCCACCGCCGTCATCAAGACCTGAATTGACGGAATGTCGTCCTCTGGAATGGTCAAGAAATCCTTGTCCAGCACGATGAAATCGGCAAACTTGCCGGTCTCCAGCGTGCCCATCACTTTCTCCTTCAGAAAGTAATATCCGGCCCAGCGCGTCAGCGCCTTCAACTGAATCTCGCGCGTGGTGCGTTGATCCGGGCCGTAAACCTTTTTGTCGAAGTCGTTGTAACGGTTCATGCCTTTGAGAATGAAGAAAAACATCTTGTAGGGCATGGGCCGGTCGATCTCGACCGTATTCATCACCTGCGCATCCACCAGCGACTTGCGCGGCACCACCCAACTGGTGTATTCCACGCCGTACTTGCGCGCCATCAGCGCCGCGCCGCGCTGCGGCTCCCACAGCACGGTATTGATCTGGCTGACCATCATGCCCAGGTTTTTGAGGCGCGGAATCTGCGCTGGCCGCGGCGCGCCGGAGCTGTGGTCGAAGGCGTGACGTTTGGCGCGAATCTGATCGAGGGTGAAACCGGCGCGTTTGCTGGCGGCGTCGATAGCGTCCATATAGTTGTCGATGTCCTTGTCGCCACCCGTGTGCATGGTGGCCACGCGCAGGCCGCTCTCGATGATGCGCTCGATGATCTCGCGGCCGCGCATGCCGGGGTCCAGATTGCAGCGGTTCGGCCCGCTACCATAGCTGAAATCCTTCTTGAACTCATCCCACTCTGGACGCGGCTCGATGGTCATGCAGTCGCTGCCGGATTCATCCCAGGCCCCGATCAGCCACAGATGGTCCGAGCCGGAACCCACCATACCGGACAGATAGCGCAGCAAATCGACATTCCAGTCCGGCCCGATATAGCCCCAGGCGAAGCGGCCCGGCATCTCGCCGCGCTGATCGAGATATTGCAGCGCTTGATAGTTGTGGAAGGCATAGGGCGCAGAGCCAAAGCCGGTTACGCCGTAACTGGCCCACAGCTCCATCTCGGCGCCGATGATGCGCGCCAGCAGGTCCGTGCGGCCTTTGAAATAAAGGTCCGGCTCCATGGGCCGGTTGAAGCCGTAGCCTTTCTTCTCCTGCTCACTGATGGTGCCCAAGCCGGGATGCACCTTGGCCAATTCATCGAGCGCCTTCTGATTCACCACCGAAGTAATAAAACCGTTCTTGATCTTCACGGGATTATTGGGCGCGACCTGGTCCAGATATTCCTTCTTGATGCTGTTGGGAAACAGCACGGCCATCTCCTTGGCCCACTCATATTCCGGCCCCCAGTTGAAGCTGAGCAAAATGGGCTGGCCGGGTTTCGCTTTCTTAAGCGCGTCCTGCAGCATGGGTTCAAATAGCGCCATCTGCTGCTTGGGAGTGACGCTGGGCATCCAGCGATGGATCATGAAATCATCGTTGGGCAGCACGTGAGTGATGGCGCGCGGCTCCTGAAATGCCCAGTCGGTGGGATGCTCGTGGGTGAGGGTAAAGCTGGGCAGCACGGTCCGCCCCTTCAGGTCGATGCGTCGGGTCTGCGGCCCGGCCAGCGCCAGCATGTCGGCGTTGGAGCCGAGCGCCAGCACTTTGCCGTCGCGCACCGCCATCGCCTGCGCAATGGTTCCCAACTGCGAAGTGAAGGTCGCGTCATCCACGGTAACGATCTTCCCGTTATGCAGGATCATCTGCGCATAGCCCAACTTGGCCATGACGTTGGCCTGCTGCGCCACCAACCAGGTCGGCGACGTGGCCGCCATCAACAACAGCATGAACATCTTCACTCGACAGATTCGATTCATAGCACTCCTCCCGAACTTGAAAGTAATTAGTCTCACGATTTCATACCGCGCTTCATCCTCTGGCGTAGCAGTTTCCTGGGAAATTGTTGGGGTGTCATTCCGAGCAAAGCGAGGAATCTGCTTTTTATATCGCCGTATTGAGAAAAAAGCGGAATCCTCGGAATGACATCTCGCCGTATTTTCTGGCAAACTCTTAGAACTCGAACTTCAGCGCCAATTGAATCTGCCGCGAAGTGCCGATGGTCTTGGTGATGCGCCCGCCGGGCGCCTCGGACGAAGGTAGCCCCGTGGTCTCGAAGACCAGCGAACTGCTCGGCCCCGCGTAGTTCGGATGGTTCGGCAGATTGAAGAACTCGGCGCGTAACTGTAGGTTCCTGCCCTCGCGGATCTGGACCATCTTGAAGATGGAGAAGTCCACCTTTTTCTGGCCTGGCCCGTCCAGTGTGTTGCGTCCGACATTGCCGAAATATCCCGGCGCCACGGTCTGGAACTGAGTCTCATCGAAGTAATGGTTCACATCGCCGATCACCGGGTTGTTGTTGCCGCCCGGCTTCAGCAGCGGCCGCACCACGCAGGTGCGGCAGAAGTTGGTAACCGCATAGCCCGGCCCGGTCAGGGAAATGGGCAACCCTGTGCGCACCGAGACGATGCCGTTCACCTGCCAGCCGCCCAGCACCTTATTGAGCATGTCACTCATGCTATTGCCGAAAGTCTTGCCCTGGCCCAAGGGAAGCTCGTAGGTGTAGTTGAAAGTCATGTTGTGCCGAACGTCCTGATCCAGCCGGCTCATGTCATAGGATTTGTAGTTCCACAGGTTGTTGATGTTCTGCCCGCTGCCTAGGCCAGAATCGCCTCCCGTCTCGGCGTTTTTTGTGCCGATTGGACCATTGCCCAAATTCTTCGACCACGTATAGGAGACGGTGAATTCCAGGCCCTGACTAAAGCGCTTTTGCAGGCGCGTTTGCAGCGCGTGATAGAAGCTGTCGGCGGCGCTGGCGTAGGTGCGCGTGGAATCAAGGGCAGGATTGATCGACGGAGCCCCCGCCGGAGTGAATTCCCTCCCGGTGGGGTCAACTTGGACTGCTGGCTGCACTTGGTTCAGCACGCCAACCAAGTTGGTGCCGCGGTTGCCGATATAAGTGGCGCGGGCCACCCATTTGGCTCCCACCTGCCGCTCCAAGCCGAAATTCCATTGATACCCGGCGGGTTGCTTGAAATCCGGGTTGATGATCAGCACCTGCCGCGTGCCTGCAGCCGCATTTACGCCCGCCATCGGATTCGGCCAGCGGAGGGGGGAAGCCGCGACGTTGCGCAACGACAGCCGATCCGCCTGGGGCGGATAGTAGATGGCCAATTGGAACAGATACTCGAGCGGAATCTCCTTGAAGGTTCCAAAGCCGCCGCGCACGCTGGTCTTGGCATCCGGGCTCCAGGCCAGCCCGAATCGCGGCGCGAAATCCTTCAAGCCATCGCGTATATTGAACAGGGCGTTCTTGCCCAGTTGCGTCCAGTCCCGGTCGCGCAACACATCGTTGAAGGTCGCGGCCTTGCCGTTCACCTCCCACGGCGAAGTCACCTTTTCCCAGCGCAGGCCCAAGTTGAGCGTCAGATTGTCGAGCATTTTGAAATCATCCTGCACGTACCAAGCCGTGTAGGTCTGCCGCCAGCCGCGGTAGGAATCCGGCCGCTGCCCCACGCCGGTGGAGGTGATGTTGTTCAAGCCCCGGCAATCGACGGCTGCGCCGGTGCAGTAGGGGGCGACGCCGGAGGTGAGGAAGTTCTTGGTGGGAGCGAACCAACTGGTGGCGGCATGTCCCCACACCGTGGCGAGCACGTTTTCCTGGAAGCGCCGCACGTCAATGCCCATATCCAGCGAATGCCGGCCGCGCGTTACGCGCATCGAGTCAAACCAACTGAAAGTGTTGTCCGTAAAGCGCAGCGGGTCGTCTAGATCGGCGCCGTTGGTGGTGCTGCCTGGGCCGTTGTGGCCCCCAGGAATCGCCACTCCGGGAATACCCCAGGGACCGCCCCAACGCACTCCGGGGATGATCTCGAGCTGGCGCGGCAAACCGGGATAATCATCCGCGTCGGTGCGTTTGGTCTCAGCGCCGTCAATGCACATGCACTGATTGTTGTCATTGCGCGCAAAGCCGATCCGCGCCGAATTCAGCACGGTGGGCGAGACGATGTGCGTCCACTCGATGGTGAGATAACTGTATTTGCCCCAATCATTGGTGGCCGTATGGAGATTCTTGGAGGCATCCAGGAATTGCGCGTCGGGCAGCTCCTTGCTGCTCATATCAAAGACGCCGCGGCCAAACAGGGTGTCATTTTGGCCCAGCGTCTGATCGACCCGAAACATATAATAGTTTTCGCGCCCCGGCTGCTTGCGGCTCCCCTGGTAGTCCTGCAAACCATCATTCAGGTATTTCCCCGTACCCCGCGGGATGATGTTAATCACTGGGACTATGTCGGGATTCACGCCCAGCGGCAGCGTCTCCCGGATGATGCGCTCGGCGCGGCTGCAATTGCGCAGCGTCCCGGGACAGCCGGTGATCTGCCCGGCCCGCGACTCATCGCTCAACACGGTGCCGAAGTCCGTGGTGCCCAGCACCTGCCGCAGCCCTTCAAAGGAGAAAAAGTAAAAAGTACTGTCTTTCACGATCGGTCCGCCGACGGTGCCCCCAAATTGATTGCGCTTGAAGGGCGGAATGGGATCGTCGGGCAGGTCGAAGAAATTTTTGGCGTCCAGCATTTCATTGCGCAGGAACTCGAACACGCTGCCATGGATGGCGTTGGTTCCAGAGCGCGTAACGGCGTTCACCACGCCGCCCACGGCGCGACCGTATTGCGCGCCGTAATTATTTTGCAGCACGGTGAACTCGCGGATGGTGTCCACGCCGAGGGTTTGGTTCATCACGCTGACCGGTGCCACGTTGGAGTAGGGGCTGACGATGTCGGTGCCGTCCAGCAGGTAGGAGCTCTGCTGCGGCCGCGCCCCGTTCAGGATAATGCGACCGCCGCCTTGAAAAACGCCGGCGGGAATTCCAAGGTCAGAGATGGCACCGGGCTGGATGGCGGTAAGATCGGTGAAGCTGCGTCCATTCAGCGGCAGCTCGCGCATTTGCTGCTCCGTAACCAGATCGGCCACGGTGGAGTTGGTGGTTTCCAGCAGCGGCGCTTCTCCCGTAACCGTAACCTGCTCGGATACGGCTCCCACTTGCAGCGCAAAATCCACCACAGCCTGTCGCCCCACGGTCAGCTCCACGCCACTGCGGACCACGGACTGAAATCCTGCGTTCGTGGCCGTTATCTCATAGTTGCCCAGACCCAGTTGCGATGCCGTATACCGTCCGGCTGAGTCGCTGATGGCGCTGCGAGTGATTCCCGTTTCCAGATTCCTGATGGTGAGATTCACATCGGGAATGACCGCGCCGGTGGAATCTTTAACTGTCCCTGAAATCGTTCCGAGAGTTACTTGAGCTCCGCCTGTGCCTAAAGCAGCAAGCAGGAAAACTACAACCATGAAAAACGTCCCCGTCTTTTGCATTAAGTAGTCTCCTCTTCTTCGCCCAAATTACCTAGAACGAACCTGCATTCACTCGGAACTGCGCCTCATCGGCAATATAATTCGAGCGATTGCAATTTGCGTGTAGGTTATCTTGAAATGGAACGCCCGTCAAGAACAATCAGCGCAGACCCGAAAAATAGCCTTATCTTGACTTGCGAACAATTGCTTGCGGGAACAGGCATCGTCCAAGTTCATAGCTATTGAGGGTATTCAAACCGCTAACGAAGGTTCCGCATCCGAACTTTACCTTGGTGGTTTCATTCAAACAAAATCGGCTAATGCGTAAAAAAGAAGCAGGCGACCATTCCGCCCTCACCCTCGGCGAGCACTTCCACTTGCGCGCCAAAGGCGCGAACTTCGCTGGCCGGTATTCCGCTTCCCGCCCGCACGGCGGAAGCATTGACGCGAAGTGAGATGTTGGCGGGAACCGCGGTCTCCAAGATATTGAAGGAAACGTAACTGAGCAGGCCGGAGGGAATCGCCTTGTCTGTTCCGCTTGGGACGGCCGCATGGAGCGTGATCGTGGTCATTTCCAACCCCTGATCATTTTTCCCGTCTTTGGATTCCGCAGTGAGCTCTACATTGCCAAGTTCCGCGGCCGCACCCGGATCGATCTTCTGAAATTTGAGATTCTTGCTGACAAAGTTAATTGTCAGACTTGCCTGCCCCACTGATTCCTGTTCAGCCGGCGTGAAATAAATAGGCACAACAACCGATGCGCCGGGAGAGCCGGTTGCGCTCCCGAGCGTCAACCGAGTGGTCTTCGCTGGATCTGTCGGAGGGCGCCCCTCGGCAGCATCCTGACCCAAAAGATGAACGGAGGATGCCGCAAACAGAAGGATTACTGGAAACATTCGCGGGATAGACCAAAATTGTGGAAGATTGATCATCTGTCTAGTAGACACCTTTCCCTGACTGGAGTCTGAGAGCGGAGTCGCCCAGCTCCCGATTCTCCGGGAATTTCATATTCTTCCTTCGCTCGGCTGCGAGTATACACCTAGTTGGTCTTCGACGCGAGCCTTTCTATTTCCAGTTTCGGCCCGGCAAATGCTGTTGTCCCAGATGGTGCGGCAGGGTCCCTGGAACGATTGTGGCAATCTGCCGGGGCTGATCGAGGCGGCCAGCCGACAAACGCGGATCGGCTTGTCGCCGGTCGATGCCGAATTCGATAGTGAGCGAAACCATACGTATCTCCGTCAGCAACTCCGCGCGAAAAGCATCATCCCTGCCAAGCGGGGCAAGAAGACTTGGCGTATCCACGGCGTTCGGGCCGAGATGCGACACGCTTTCCTCTGCCGACAATACTCCAAGCGTGCTTTAGTGGAAACGGTCTTCTCGACCATCAAACGCAAACTCTCCTCCCGCGCGCCGGGCGAGGATGTCCGTTAAATCGTAGAACTGGTTTCAAAATTCGATACAGCCTCAAATGAGGTACTTACGTTGAAACGCCGCCATCGGCTTGAGTGGTGGCATGAGACTCACCGAGCAGCAATGGACAGCGATGGAGAATTTATTGCCGGAGTCCGGGCGACCGGCGGCGGATCATCCCCGATCGCGGCTACGACTGCGACGACGCGGCATCGAGCTGATTGCGCCGTACCGCCGGAATAACCGAACCAAACGGTACCAGGACGGTCGCAAGCTGCAGCGCTACCGGCGGCACTGGAAAATCGAGCGCACCTTCGCTTGGTTCAGTAATTTCCGGCGGCTCCAAGTGCGGCAAGACCGCATCCTGTGCGTCTTTCAGGGCTTCCGTCATATGGCGTGCCTCTTAATCACGCTGAGGTATTTTGAACCAGTTCTTAGATACTCTGATTGGACCGCGAGCCAGAGATGTTGTTGAATATTCGTCCCTTTGTTCTGGGTAGAGTTTTGATACGGAATACTCAATGTACCGGGGGTTTTGATACGTTTTCGAGTTTCAGGAATGGACGATGCATACGCATTATTGAAAAATTGGTCGGGGCGATAGGATTTGAACCTACGACCCCCTGCGCCCAAGGCAGGTCACGGACAGGATGCAATTTAGCCTGTTTTCAACTACTTGACAATGAAGGAGATGATGTCCGCCCGTTGAAACTTACGGAACCCAATTGAAGTGGGAGGAAAATTACAGCTACATTTCTATCTACAATTTCGTCCCATCACGGAGAGCGATACATCAACTTACGCTTCCGATTTCAATCGAACCTCTCGGCTAACCTCGGATCTCGTCGCCACTGTTCACAACTCTGGATTGATTACTGATAGACCCTCCGCAAGCGCCACCTCGGTCATGATCTTGTCGGCTGCCAATAGAGCGGCCAACGAACTGCGCCGATGGACGTCCAACGCCACAGCCAATTGAAGCGCATCCAAAGTCCGAAGGCTCTTCACGATTCCATATCGAGTGAGTAGC
>SHUM01000042.1 GCA_009691245.1 Acidobacteriota bacterium
GGCCTCGGGATGTGGTATATTGGCTGACGGTAATCTTACAAGGAGCGTTATGGAATCATTCACAATTGTATTGATCGTTTGCTGGTTGCTGCTAATGTCCACCTTCGCGACCATGTACGTGCTCGACGAAAAGGTGAAGGCGGCGCGGCCGAACGGCAATCAGTCGTAATTCGCAACGCTATTAAGCGCATCAGCGTAAGTAAATGAAGAAGGCCTGCTCGTGATGAGCAGGCCTTCTTCTGTTTCATCAGGTTGGTGTTGCGTCACAGAGCCGTGCGCGTTAGTGAGCGGACCCGCTGGACATGGCACGCGGAATGACGTCACGACGCGGCTTGAATGTTGGCGGGTTGGTGGCACGAACCGGGCATTGTCGTGCTGCCGACCGGGTCCGCTTGCTGACGCGCGCGGCACTGTGACGCAAAAGCAGGTCCTTCGTCGCTGCGCTCCTCAGGATGACAGCATGGAGGGCATATCGGCGTGAACCACCGCTCACTCCCGCTCGCGAGGGCGACCAGCGGGAGTCCTTGCCCACGCCGCCCGGCGATGGTCGGCGGGGCCTATTTTCCGGTGAAGACTTTGAAGAGTTTGGCGATGGGGTCGTAGTATTCGTCCACTACGCGTTCCTTCAGCGGGATGATGGCGTTGTCGGTGATGTGGATGTCCTCGGGGCAGACCTCCGTGCAGCACTTGGTGATGTTGCATAGGCCCAGGCCGCCTTCATTCTTGAGAAAGTCCAGGCGCGAGGCGGTGTCGAGCGGGTGCATCTCCAGGTTGGCGATGCGCACGAAGAAGCGCGGGCCGGCGAACTCGGCTTTCTTATCGTGGTTGCGCAGCACGTGGCAGACGTCCTGGCACAGGAAGCACTCGATGCACTTGCGGAACTCCTGCACGCGGTCCATATCTTTCTGGTCCATGGACCACTTGGCGTCCTTGGCGGGGGTGAACGGCTTGATCTTTTTGTTGACCTCGTAGTTCCAGGAAACGTCGGTGACCAAATCCTTGATGCGCGGAAACGTTTTCAGCGGATAGACCACGATCTCCTCGCCGTCGGCGAAGTCGTCCAGGCGCGTCTTGCACATCAGCTTCGGCTTGCCGTTGACCTCGGCCGAGCACGAGCCGCACTTGGCCGCTTTGCAGTTCCAGCGCACGGCCAGATCGGGCGCTTCGTGCGCCTGGATGTAGTGGACCGCGTCGAGCACCACCCAACCCTCGGCCACGGGGACGCGATAGGTTTTCTCTTCGTGCTGCTCCGCCGAGCCTGTCGAGATTCTGAATGTAACGTCTGGCATATGCTTGTCTCTCCGCTAGGCAATGTTCATTGGTCGTTGTCGTATTAGTGCGCGTCCTCTTAGTGCGCTTCGTCGAACAGCTTGGACAACTCCGGCGGCATCTGCGGGAGCGGCGAGGTGACCAGCTTCATGGCGTCGCCATCCTTTGAAATAATATGGTTGACCTTGCCCCACTCAGGCGAGAGCTTCGGGTGGTCGAGGCGCGTGTGCGCGCCGCGGCTCTCCTCACGGGCCAACGCCGAACGCGCGATAGCCTCCGAAGTGTTCAGCAAGTTGCGCAGATCGTAGGCCAGGTGCCAGCCTGAAACCGCGCCATTTGGAAATCCCGGGAAAGACTGAACGAATTACACCGCATCGTTGGCGCTGCTGGCGGGCGAGCGGGATTGTGGGGGAACGCAAAGAGCGGGGAATAGTGAGTAGGCAATAGGTATTGAGGAAAGATTCGGGCAGAAATCACTACTGGAGATCAACCCCAGAGCAGCACGGCGCTGGCAATCGTTCCGGCAATGGCGGCGCCGTAGCACAGCACTGCCAACAAGGTCTTGCCGCCGTGGATGCCGAGGTCAAACAGCGTGAAGCGGAAGCGGTGCGCCCAGTGGAACAGCGGCAGCGAGATCAGCACGAAGCAATAGAGCCGCGCGAGGGGGTGGGACAGCAAAGCCTGCACGCGGGAATAATCCAGCGCATGCTCGGGAAGGATTCCGAGCGGCCAGGCAATCCCGGTGAGGAATATGTGGATGGGCATCAGGAAAGCGGCCACCACGCCGCCTGCTGAGAATAAGGACCAAAAAATCGGTTCATTCGATTTCGCCATGTGTCATCTCTTCCAACTCAGACCTGCCAACTCAGGCCTGTCAACTTAGGCCTGCCAAACGACCCATGCCAGCACCGCGGACGCCACTACCCAAGCCACATAGTTGGGCAGAATGATCATCGAGTCCGGGACGCGCTCCTCGCCGCGGCGGATGGCCATGGCCCGTGGAGTTGCTTGAAACCAGGTGATGGTGTGCAGCAGCGCGAAGGCCAGCGCGACAACATGAATCACAATCGCCGACGGCGAGCGCAATCCTTCCAGAAAAGAGGCGTAGGCCTGCGGCCCCTCCGAGTGGCGCTTCAGCAGCATCAAGAACCAAAACGCGTACCCGCCCACGAAGAGGCAACTAAGTTCTCGCAGCATGAAAAGCAGGTATGGCGGACGCTTGGTCCACCACAACGCGGGCATCGGACGGATGTAGGGTTTCAGGTCCATGCTTTTATTTCCTGGCGCCAAAGGGCCATAACACTTCCTGGAACCAGTCGACGGTGCTGGCCAGCTTGGCCTGCTGGATAGCGCCGGCCGGGTCCACATGTTTGGGACACACCGTCGAGCAATCCCCGACAAAGGTGCAATTCCAGATGCCCTCGTGGCTGGCGATGACTTCCTGGCGGGCAGCGCGCCCTTCATCGCGCGAGTCATTGTTGTAGCGCTGCGCCAGCGCAATGGCGGCAGGCCCGATGAAGTCCGGCTCCAGGCCCATCTGCGGACAGGCGGCATAACAGAGCAGGCAATTGATGCACATGCTCAAATCCTTGAACTGCGCGTGCTGCGCCGGGGTCTGCAGGTGCTCGCCTTCCGCCAGCGGTTTGGGTTGCTTGCGCACCAGCCAGGGCTGGACGCTCTTCAGCTTTACCAGGAAATCCTCGAGCCGAATGATCAAATCGCGCTGCACTGGGAAATTGGCCAGCGGTTCCACCCGAACCGGGTTCGGATAGTAGTCGCGCAGGAAGGCGGCGCAGGTGAGCTTGGGAACACCGTTGACCATCATCCCGCAGCTTCCACAGACGCCCATGCGGCAAGACCACCGATAGGAAAGGGTTCCGTCGAGCTGGTCCTTAATGAAGTTGAGTGCATCCAGCACGACCCAATCTTCTCTATATGGAACCTCATAGGTTTCGATGCGAGGTTCTCCACCCTGCTCGGGCGAATACCGAAAGATTTCCAGGCGCATGGTTGCGTCGAGGCTGCTATTTGCCATAAACACGTTCTCCAGGTGGCCAGCGGGTAATGACCACGTCCTTGTAGGCGATGCGCGGAGCCCCGTCGGTGCGATAGGCCAGGCTGTGTTTCAGGAAATTGGCGTCATCGCGCGGGACAAAATCGGTGCGCTGGTGCGAGCCGCGCGACTCTTTGCGCTGGAGAGCGGAATGCATCACCGCCGCGGAGATCTCCAGCATGAATTCGAGTTCCATCGCGGTTATCAACTCGGTGTTGAACGAGACGCTGCGGTCGTCGAGCTGCACATTTTGAAAACGCTCTTTGAGCGCCGCCAGCGCGGCGCATCCTTTGCTGAGTTTTTCTTCCGTGCGATAAATCCCCGCGCCCGCCTCCATCGCCAGGTTCATCTCCGAGCGAATGGTGGCGATGCGCTCCTTGCCCCCCTGCTTGCGGATGTATTGCACGGCGATGCGCTGCTGCTCGGCGTCGGCCTGCGCCGCGAGCTTTCCGCTGGCCACGCCCGGTTGCTGTTGAGCAAACGCCGCCGCGGCCTTGGCGGCGCGCGAGCCAAAAACAAGCAACTCGGTGAGGGAGTTCGAGCCCAGCCGGTTGGCTCCATTCAGACTCACGCAAGCGCACTCCCCGGCGGCGTAGAGTCCGGGCAGCGAGGTGGCGCCATTTATGTCTGTGTCGATGCCGCCCATCATGTAATGAACCACGGGCCGCACCGGAATCGGCTGATACACCGGATCAATGCCGGCGTAGTTCTTGGCCAGCTCGCGGACAAACGGCAGATTCTTGTTGATCTTCGCCTCGCCCAGATGGCGTATGTCGAGATGCACCACGTTGCCGTAAGGGGAAGGGATGGTGCGTCCCTTCTGCTCCTCATGCACGAAGGCCTGGGAGAGCCGGTCGCGCGGACCCAGTTCCATGCCGCGTAGCCGGGGCCAGGGGTCGGCCGGCCCTAGGCCGTAATCCTGAAGATAGCGGTAACCGTCCTTGTTGACCAGAATGCCGCCCTCGCCGCGCGCCGCCTCGGTAATCAGGATGCCCGTGCCCGGCAGCCCGGTGGGATGATACTGCACAAACTCCATGTCTTTCAGCGCCACGCCCTCGCGGTAGGCCAAGCCCATGCCGTCGCCGGTCTTGATGGCGCCATTGGTGGTGAACGGGAAGATGCGGCCCCCGCCGCCGGTGCAAATGATGACTGACTTGGCCAGCAACGCCTTCAACTGGCCGGTGAGCAACTGCATGGCGGCCACGCCCTGGCAGCGCCCGTCCTCCACCAGGAGTTTCGAAACAAACCACTCGTCATACCACTGGATGTTGGGGAATTGCAGAGCCGTCTGGTAGAGCGTATGCAGCATGTGGAAGCCGGTCTTGTCGGCGGCGAACCAGGTGCGCGCAATCTTCATGCCGCCGAACGGCCGCACGGCGACGTGCCCGTCCGCCTCGCGGCTCCACGGGCAGCCCCAGTGCTCCATGCGCAGCAACTCCGAGGGCGCCTCGCTGACAAACGCTTCGATGACATCCTGATCGCCCAGCCAGTCGGAGCCTGAAATCGTGTCGTAGCAGTGCGCGTCATGGCTGTCTTCGGATTTGATGACGGCGGCGGCGCCGCCCTCGGCGGCCACGGTGTGGCTGCGCATCGGATAAACCTTGGAGACCACCCCGATGCGGAGTTTGGGGAAGGACTCCCCGAATTCGATGGCCGCGCGCAGACCCGCGCCTCCGCCTCCGACAATCAAAACGTCATGCTCACGGCTTTCCATAAGTTACTTCTCGCTCGGTAACGGCCACGGGGGAATTCAAAAGAATCTATTCTGACCTCGCTCGTTGGCGCTGTCAAGCAATTCGTGTAGGTAAAGCGGTCCAGTGAGTTGCTGCGCAAGGAAGCATTGACAGCCACCACCAGCCCGCCCGGGAAACAACTGGCCCCAGAGAGTGGAGCGGTCTGAAGCAGGGTCCCAAAAGGATTAATTTTTGGCTGTATCTCCCTTGCTGTCAAGAGTATTGTGATTTTTGCTGCTGACTTTATGCGGTGATTGGGTTAGCATCACTATCTGTCCGCTCATACGCTGGCCCGCCATACTGATGGCCAGACGAGCGGGGAGAACAGGCTTTTTGCTATGTGTTTTGGGAATTGTTAGCCGGCTACAGATCGCCAGCCCGCTAGAATCGAAACGCTCACGCGTAATTAAACTATAACGAGGTAACCGATGTCCGAACCCGAAATTGACTCCCCCATCATCATCACCGAAACCATCACCAGCCAAGCCCCCAGCCAAGAGATGACATCTCCGACAACCGAGGTGACTTCTGAAGTGACTTCCGCCGCACCGGAAACCGCCGCTGCCAGCGCCCCTGTAGCGGAGGCTCCGCAGGCACCCGCAACGGTTGTTCCGGCGGCAGCAGTCTTCGCGGAACCTGTCGCCATGACCGAGGAAGAAGCCGAAGCGGCCGCTGCCGCCGAAGCCGAGGCCTTCGGCCAATTGGTTGACTCCTATTCGCAACGGCCCGATGAGTCCATCGGCACGGCCAAGCATGGCCGCGTGGTGAAGCTCACCGCTACCGACGTCATCGTAGACATCGGCCTGAAGGGCGAGGGTCTGGTCGCCATCGACGAGTTCAAGGATCTCCAGGGCAACATCACCGTGCAGCCCGGCGATGAGATCGATGTTGTGGTAATGGCCAGCGACGACGCCACCGGCTACATCCGCCTCTCCTACGCCAAGGTGAAGAACGCCAAAATCTGGGCGGAGTTGGAAGTGGCCGCCGAGGCCAATAAGATTCTCACCTGCAAGGTGCTCGAGAAGACCAAGGGCGGTCTCGCCGTGGACATCGGCGTGCGCGCCTTCCTGCCCGGCTCGCAGATTGACGTGCGTCCCGTGCGCGAGCTCGACCCGCTGGTGGGCATGGAGTTGCCGGTTCGCATCATTAAGATCAATGCCAAGCGCGGCAACGTAGTGGTCTCCTGCAAGGTCTTGCTCGAAGAGGATCTCAATTCCCGCAAGGCCGAAACCCTGGCGAAGTTGAGCGAAGGGGCGCTCGTAACCGGTGTGGTCAAGAACCTCACCGAGTACGGCGCTTTCGTCGATCTGGGTGGCATCGATGGCCTGCTGCACATCACCGACATGAGTTGGGGCCGCATCGGCAAAGCCGCCGACGTGTTGACCGCTGGCCAGCAGATAGAAGTGAAGATTCTCAAGTTCGATGTCGAGAAAGAGCGTGTCTCGCTAGGCATCAAGCAGATGACCGAAGACCCCTGGCTGCTGGTTGCTGAGCGCTATGTTGTGGGCAACCGCGTGAAGGGGAAAATCATTTCGGTTACCGACTACGGCGCATTCGTCGAGCTGGAGGCCGGCATCGAGGGTCTGGTGCATGTCTCCGAGATGAGTTGGAGCAAGCGTCTGAAGCATCCGTCGAAGATCGTCTCGAAAGACGCCGAAGTCGAAGCCGTCATTCTGGACGTCAACCCCAAGGACCGCCGCATTTCGCTCGGCATTAAGCAGACTCAGCCTAATCCCTGGGCCACGTTGCCGGAGCGCTACGCCGAGGGCACCATCATCGAGGGCCGCGTGCGCAACCTGACCGAGTTCGGCGCGTTCGTGGAAGTCGAGGAGGGCATTGACGGCCTCATTCACGTCTCTGATCTGAGCTGGACAACGCGCGTGAAGCATCCTTCCGACGTACTCAAGAAGGGCGAAATGATCAAGGCCGTCGTCCTGAAGATAGACACGGAGAATCTGCGCCTTTCTCTCGGCGTGAAGCAATTGCAGCCCGATGCCTGGCAGCAGTATTGCGGCGGACATCAGGTTGGCGAAGATGTGCGCGGCAAGATCATGCGCAAGACGGACTTCGGCGTGTTCGTCGAACTCTCCGAGGGTGTCGAGGGACTATGCCACATCTCCGAGCTGTTCCCGTTGATCAGGAATCGCGCCGCCATCCCGTTCGAGGTGGGCGAGGAACACGACTTCCGCATTCTGAAAGTTTCGCCGGAAGAGCATAAGATCGGCCTGAGCATGAAGGCGCTACACGCCGAAGAGCTGGCCGCGCTGGCGGAGAAGGAACGCGCCGAGCGTCCCGCCCGTCGTGAAGGCGCTCGCCCGGGTGGCCGCGAAGGCGGTGGGCAGCGCAGTGGCGGCAAGGGCGATCGTGGTCCGCGCGGGGATCGTCCGCCGCGTAGCGATAGAGGCGACCGCGGCTCCTCCGCGCAGCACTCCAACCCCAATGTAACCAGCACCATCGGCGACCTGATCGCGCTGAAAGAGCGCCTGGCCGCGAAGAACAATAACTAGCAGCGGCAGATTAGTTGGGACACTTCCGCAAGCCGGTATTGTCCTATTTGGTGTTACTCTGTGTACCTCTGCGTCCTCTGTGGTTAAGATCGTTCTAAACCGCAGAGGACGCAGAGGTACACGGAGTAACACAAACCTGGAACCCTGCCAACCTACATCGACGGCCTTGCATGTCGCCCGATTCCAGTTTATAGTATTGATTCAAATGCTTTTCCGATAGATGGGGCGGTTGGCGCAGCGGCGCGAATCGCGGAAGGCCCTCTTAGCTATCCCGTTACCTCGTTACTTAGCCTTGCTAATTGGCAGGCGATTTCCCAGTGGAGGGAACAAAGAGACCATGACCAAAGCCGATTTGATTGATGAAGTTTCCCGCGCGGTGGAGATGTCCCGCAAAGACTCCGAGGTGATCGTCGAGACCATCTTCGAGGCCGTCGTGAAAGCGTTGCGCGGCGCCGACAAGATTGAGATTCGCGGCTTCGGAAGTTTCCGCACCCGCGAACGCCGCTCGCGAGTGGGCCGCAATCCCAAGACCGGCGCGCGCGTCGACGTCCCGCCCAAGCGCGTCCCCTACTTCAAGCCCAGCAAAGAATTGAAGGACTTGATCAACGCCAAGCCCGCCGCCGCGGCGAAGGCTTAACCGCACATGCATTGGCCACGGAGGCACGGAGCGCATCCTGCTCTTGAGAGGCTGGGCGATGTTCCCCGTTTTTTGGCAGGGCTTTTCGTCAGGGCATGACTTCAGTCGTGCCGCCAACGCCACCAATTTAATGCGGCTTTAGCCGCTGAGGTTCCTAGGCCGGCGCAGGACCACCACCATGGATTTTCTCTGGAGCCCTTGGCGATACCGCTACGTTACCGGCCAGGAGCCGAGCAAGCCCGGCCAGCACGCTGGCGAATCGGGCTGCATCTTCTGCGACAAGCTCGCCGGCCCAATTGATGTCGCGCGCGATGAAGAAAATTTCATCCTCCATCGCGGCGTGCGCGCCTTCATCCTGCTGAACCTCTACCCCTATTGCAGCGGCCACGTGATGGTCGCCCCCAACGCCCACATCGGCTCGCTCGGCATGGCCGACGACGCCACCTGGTCCGAGATCGCCTCATTGACCAAGCGCGCCGAGCAGGCCATCCAGACCGCCTACCATCCCGACGGCGTCAACCTGGGCATGAACCTCGGCTCCGCCGCCGGCGCGGGCATCGCCGACCACATCCACATGCACGTCCTCCCCCGCTGGAACGCCGACACGAATTTCATGACCACCATAGGCGAAACCCGCGTCCTGCCCGAATCCCTCGACGACACTTATCGCAAACTGAAAGCGCTGTTCTGATACTGGGTCATTTACCGAGATGATTATCTACACGAATCATGTGCAAGAGAGTATGAAGATGCGAGGGATCAAGAAGGCGTGGGTCGAGGAGGCAATTACCACGCCTGAGAACGTTATTGATGTAAAATATGGGAGAAAGCAGGCCGTCAAAAGGATCAAGGGCGAAGAGATCAGCGTGGTATAGGTCGAACAGGGCGAGGATTTTGTCGTCATTACTGTCTTCTGTGGGAAATAGCAAGGGAGATCAGCTTGGATTGGCAGGCGGATGCGCTGTACATCAAGTTTCAGAACGGCAAATTCGCCCGCAACCAGCGGGTGGATGACGACACCATGATCGATTTGGACGCCAAGGGCAGACTGCTAGGGATAGAAATCCTGAACGTCACAAAGAAGGTGCCCGCAAAAGATTTGTCGGGTATTCGTGTGAAGCTGCCCCCGACTCAAAGCGCCGCCTGCTTCGCAAACCCGCCGCATAAACCGAAGTGTGCCACTGGTTTTCATTGACCTTTCCAGGGATGCCGCTGTAGCTCTTTCATGTTTCATGCAAGCTCTCCCCTGCTGGCACGCCGACACCAACTTCATGACCACCATCAATGAAACCCGCGTCCTGCCCGAATCACTTGCCGAAGCTCCCGGTTCTAATTCATGTTGTTACTGCTCAAATTGATCCTTGTGCCTTTGCTCATCGCCGCCGTCACCCTGGCGACGCGGAAATGGGGTGCGCGTGTGGCAGGGGTGCTGGCGGCGCTTCCGATTGTCGCCGGGCCCACCCTTTGCTTTTTCGCCATTGAGCAAGGCGGGGCGTTTGCCTCAGGCGCTGCCCGTGCAACATTGCTTGGCCTCGTCGCCGTCGCCGCATTCACGGCAGCCTACTTCTCCTGCTCGATGCGCTTCGGATGGACACTAAGCCTGGCCGCCGGCTGGCTGGCATTTGGATTGGTTACGGGCCTCTTGTTCACGCTGCGAGTTTCTGTGCTGACTTCCTTTGCCTGCGCCATCGCCGCACTAACCGCCGTGCGGCTGTTGATCCCGGCACCCCGGGCCGCGAATGCGACCATGAAGATTCCAAGCTGGGACATTCCGGCGCGAATGTTGGCGGCGGCTAGCTTGGTTTTCACGGTTACTTTTCTCGCCGGGAAGTTGGGGCCGAACCTCAGCGGGCTACTCACTCCATTCCCTGTCGCTATCGCCATACTTGCCGCCTTTGAACATGCCCAACTTGGGTGGAAGTCTGTCGCCAGATTTTTTCGCGGCTTCCTTCCGGCTCTATGGAGCTTTGCCGTTTTCTGTCTGGTCTTTTCCATGACAGTCGAGACGCACACCCTTCCAATCACATTGCTGCTATCACTGACAGCCCAGTTGATCGCTCAAGGAGTTATTCTTCGGATGCTTTCAGAATGGGAGCGCCATTGACTGGATGGAAGGATTCCCTTTTCCGATTGGCGACTGAAATACCCTTTAGGGTATGCGTGCAGGGTAAATTGTGCGCAGGTGGACTTCGTTGCCGATCACGCGGTAGTAGACCAACCAATTGTCCGGCGACGAACCAGCGGTGGCCGCGGAAGGGGCCTTGGGCGCGGATGGGGTTTGATCCCCGCAGGGGATCACTCGCCCGTTTTGCCGGATGGGGCATCCGAGCCGCGCCAGTCATGGCGCGTCCACGATGACGCGGGTGCGCGATCGGTTGCCCAAGTAAGTGCCGCGCTGAGTAACATTTTGGTTTTCGCGCATTGGGGACGCGCCATGACTGGCGCGGCTCGGATCGGATCGGGCTACAGCATCCGTAAAAATGGTCTCGCTGCGTTGTGTTGCACCAGTGGCGTGCGCAGCCCTAATCCGCCAGTGTGTTTTCGATGCGGCGGTCGGGGATGAACCACATTAGTGCCACCAGCGTGTAGAGCGCGAAGGCGATCCACGGGTTGACGAATGACAGCGGGACGGCGACGGCGTAGATGGCAATCGAGAGTTTGCCTTTGAAGTCTCTGCCCAGCGCGACGGCCAGGCGCGAGTCAGTTCCGTGGTGCGCAGTCAGCGCGCGAGCGAGAATGAAGTAGGCGATGCCGGATAGCAGCAGCACCATGCCGTAGAGGGCCACGGGCAGCGCGGCGAAATGGTTCTCGCCCATCCAGCCGGTTACGAACGGGACGAGCGACAGCCAGAACAGCAGATGTAGATTGGCCAGCAGGATGGGGCCGTTCACCTTCTGCGCCGCCTGCAGCATATGATGATGATTATTCCAGTAGATGCCGAGGTGGGCGTAGCTGAGCACGTAGCTCAGAAAGACCGGCGCGAGCGGCGCGAGCGCGGCGAAGTCGGCGCCCTGCGGGACTTTCAGCTCCAGCACCATGATGGTGATGATGATGGCGATCACGCCATCGCTAAACGCTTCCAGCCGTCCTTTGGTCATTTGGTTACTCCGGCAATCAAAGACTACTGCGGGAAAGCCCACGGCGAGAAAACCGCTCACCGTGGCTACCAGTGCCACACCCCACATCCTACACCCTACTCCCCACTCACTTCCTCGGTGGCTGGCTGGGGCGGACCTCGATGCGGCTGAACATGCTGCGCGGGTGCGAGCGCAGCAGGCCCACCACGGATTGCGCGACATCGTCCGCGGCGACCTTCCACTCCGCGCCGGTGGGGTTGTTGGCGAACTTGGTGTCCACGCTGCCGGGCATCACGTAGGTGGTGCGGATATTGTCGTAGCGCAGGTCGAGCATCATGGCCTCGCTGAAGCCGTTCAGGCCGAACTTCGAGGCGTTGTACGCCGCGCCGCCGGCGAACGCATTCTTGCCCGCGAGGCTGGAGATGTTGACGATGTAACCGCCGCCGCGCTTCTTCATGTAGGGAACCACCGCGCGCACGCAGTAGAACACGCCGCTCAGGTTGGTCTGGATGACCGCATCCCACTCGTCAGGCGTCAGCCGCTCGACGGATTTGAAGATGCCGATGCCGGCGTTGTTGACGAGGTAGTCGATGCCGCCGAAGCGCTCGGCGGCGCGGGCCATCAGCTTCTCGACGTCGGCGTAGCTGCGCACATCGCTGACCACCGCTTCGATGCGCCCCGGCCCCCCTGCTGAAGAAGCCGCCTGCATTCGCTTGCCGGCATCGGCCAGCGTTTTGCCGTCGCGCCCGGAGATGGCCACGCTGGCTCCTTCGCCGAGCAGGCGCTCCGCGATCTTCAATCCGATGCCGCGGCTGCCACCGGTTACCACCGCTACCTTGCCATTTAGAAAGTCAGCCATGTGCGCCTCCGATGAAGTTTGGATCATCGTCTATTGTAATGCTGGTCGGGAGAAGGAAGCAGAGGAGACAGAGGAAGCAAAGGAACGGAAAAACCCGTGAAACCCGATTCCTGATTCCCGAACCACTCCGCTCGGATCTTCTATTTCCTCTGCTTCCTCAGCCTCCCGATTCGTCCTATAGTGGTAGCGTATCGAACGCTGGGGAAACGATGCCTTCTTACCAGAACATGAAGCCGCTGCGCTTGCTGGTTTTGCTGGCACTGGGGGGCGTGCTGATCGCCACCTGGTCGAGCTTCGTCAATCGCTGGAAGAGCAGCTCCGCTGATTCTCCCGCCGAGGCGGTCCAGCCGCTGACGGGCGAAATCGATCAGCAGACCAAGGCCTTCTCGTTATCGAAAACGGACGGCGATCACACGCTCTACACCATCAGGGCCGAGCAGGTAACCAACTACAAGGATACGCAGAAGGCGCTCTTAAGTGGCGTAGTGGTCGAGATATTCGGCAAGGACGGCACGCGCCGCGACCGCATTACTGCGCCGCAATGTGAATACGATCCCCTGGCCCAGACGCTCTGGGTGCCCGGCGCGGTGGAGATGAACTTTGAGCTGCCAGCCAAGTCCGCGAGTGGCGGGGCCGAAGCGAGCAGTGGGCAGCGCCCGCAACGTGTTGTCATCCACACCTCGCAGTTGCGCTTCGATCAATCGACCGGCATCGCCACCACCGACGCCGCAGTACGCTTCACGTTTCCTCAAGGCGATGGCCAGTCGCGCGGCGCGACGTATGATCCGCAACAGCAATTGCTCCATTTGAGATCTGCCGTCGAGTTTCGCCTGCAAGAGGCCGTGGGCAACGCGTCAGGAAGCCCCGCCATCACCACGATTCATGCGGGCGAACTGCGCTATCTGCGCGATGAGGCCCGCATCGTGCTGGAGCGTTCCGTGGAGATCAGCAAGCGGACGCATCGTCTGCTGGCGCAGGCCGGAGCGATCTGGTTGAATGAGGAAAATCAAGTGCAGCGCGCCGAGTTGACTGGCGGCGTGAAAGCGATGGAGCAGTCTGCCACGCTGCGGGCCGACGCGCAGGCTGGTCGAGCGCTGCTGGACTTCACCCCCGAGGGCGCGATCAGGACCGTCCATCTGGAGGAGCGTGTGCGCTGGGCGATGCGGACGATAGGGGACGGAAGCAAAGCAAGCACGGGAGGCAAAGGAGAAGAGTCTGCGCAACGCGAGGGGAATTCGCGGCGGATGACGCTGCGCTTCACGGCGCCGCCTGATGATAACAATGGTCGCGCGGGTGAGAGCGGGGAATCAGGGAGCCTGGAACGGGCGGAGGCGCGGGGCGATGTGCGCGTGATTCTGCGCAGTGGCGCCGGTGGGGCCGGTGGAGGTAGTGGCCCCGCAACGGGTGCGCGCTCGGCGGCCGGAGCAGTTTCTCGCGCCGGCACGGCGGGGCAGATGCAGGTGTTGACGGGGCAGGAAGCTGACATGCTTTTTGCGTCGGGCGGGCGGGTTCTGCGCACCGCGCAACTGCGCGGCACACCAGGTTTGAGCAACGCGCCGAAGTTGGAGATGCACGGCGAGACGGGCGCGCCGCCGCGCACGGTTACCGCCCAGCAATTTGATTTTGTTTTCAGCGAGGCCGGTGAGTTGGCGCAGTTTGCCGCGAATGGAAATGTCCGCGTGGTGACGCCCGTCGCCGCGACGCCGAGGACCAGGGAAGACAGTCGCATCACCACCAGCAATGAACTGCTGGCGGTGTTCGATCCTCCCACGGGACGGCTCGGTTCGCTACGCCAGAGCGGGGAGTTTACTTATCAGGACATGGCCCGCAAAGCCCGCGCCGCCACAGCGCTCTATGAGACGGGCGAAGCGGCTAATGGCGGAGCGACTAATAACGATACGCTTACTCTGGAACGCGCGCCAAAGCCCATCGCCGGTGTTGGCAAGCTCTCGCCGCAGCCGGCCATCACCGGTGCGGACGGACGCATCTCCGCCGACTGGATTCGCCTGTTCACCGGGTCGGGTGATCTGGAGGCCAAAGGCGGCGTGGCGACCACTTCATCGCCCGCTCCGGCCTCTTCCCAATCCGCCGGTTCAAAAAAAGATGAGGCCGGAGAATCCACCGCCGAGCCGCTTCATGCCGTCGCCGATCATCTTCGTTACACGGCGGCCACGCAACTGGCGCTCTACGAAGGCCGCACCCGCCTTTGGCAGGGGACGACGTTTTTGTTGGAAGCCGAAAGGGCGGAGTGGGGCCGCCAGAAAAACCAGCTCACCGCGAGCGGGAAAGTGCTGACCATCTATCGTCCTACCTCCTCGGCGTCATCCCCTGTGCCCGCTCCACCGCGGGCCGCGGCTCCTGAAAAATCCGCACCCAAACCAGGAGCGGAAGCGCCCGGAACCTATGTGATCCGTGCCGAGAAGGTCAACTACACGCTGGCTGATGGAAGGATTCTTTACGAGGGGGCGGTTCACGCGCGGCATCAAACTCGGGAAGGGCCGGAAAGAGCGGGGGAGCTGGCCGCACAATCTTTGGAAATCACCATGCGCCGGGAGGAGCAAGCTTCGTCGGCCCAGGCGTCGGCCCAGGCGGTTCAGACTGGCAATTTTCAGACCACCGCCGCGCGCATCGAAAAACTGCTTGCCCGAGGAGACGTTCGGTTGCTAGAAAAGGGACGCTCCGGAAGTGGCGATTACGCTGAATATACGTCATTGAATAAACAAGTTAAGTTGTACGGTAAGCCAGCCGTACTGATCGATTCTGAGCGTGGTACAACTAAGGGTGGGCAATTATCGTACCAAATGGGCAATAATAGCGCTTCAGTTGCTGGCGAAGCTGGTTCACAGACCGAAACCCGCTGGATTCCCTCCCCGTAATCTGCCCGATCTGAGCCGGGTCCTGACGGGGAAAACGGTCCAAGGTCAGGGCAGGCGGATCAAAAATGCTGGAAGCTCACGATCTTCGCAAGACTTTCAAGGGCCGCACTGTGGTGAACGGTGTGTCGCTCAACGTGGCGCGTGGTGAAGTGGTCGGACTGCTGGGCCCGAACGGAGCCGGCAAAAGCACCACTTTTCACATGATTGTCGGCCTGACATCACCGGACGCTGGTCCAGACGGCGGTCGCGTTACACTCGACGGCGCCGACCTCACCCACCTGCCGATGTACCAGCGCGCCCGGCGCGGCATCAGTTATTTACCTCAAGACCCCTCTGTTTTCCGCCAGCTTTCGGTCGAAGAGAATATCTTGGCCATTCTCGAGACACTGCCGCTGAATAGTAGTCAGCGCCGCGAGCGTCTGGAAGAGTTGCTGGAGAAGTTTGGACTGGGGACGGTGCGCCGCAGCAAGGGCTACATGCTCTCGGGCGGGGAGCGCCGTCGCGTGGAGATCGCCCGCTCACTGGTTCTCTCGCCGCATTATATTCTGCTCGACGAACCCTTCTCCGGCATCGACCCTATCGCGGTTCTGGACATCCAGCGCATGATCGGCCAATTCAAGCAGGAAGGCATTGGTGTGCTGATTACTGATCACAACGTGCGCGAGACGCTGCGCGTTACCGACCGCGCCTACATCATCAACGATGGCCTCATCTTCCGAGCAGGCGCGCCCGCCGAGCTGGGCGCCGATCCCGAAGTGCGCCGCGTCTATCTGGGCGAAAGCTTCGTTCTGGAGCCGGTGTGAACATGAGCTCCTTCAGCGGTCTCCGGCTCAATCTAAAGGTCTCGCAGAAACTGACCCTCACGCCCGGGCTGGTCCAGATGGTCAGCGTGCTGGTGATGAACAAGCTGGAACTGAAAGAAATGATCAATCAGGAGATGCTGGAGAATCCCGTACTCGAAGAGGTTCTGGAGGAGCTGGCCATCAATACGGAAACGCTCGGCGAGCGGGAGGAGTACGCGCCGCCCGCCGCGGATCAGGAGCTAACCGAGGCTGCCGGGGCCAAGGATGCCTTTGACCAGATCGACTTTGACTCCTATTTCAAAGATTATCTTGATCCGGGCTACCGCACGCCGCAGGCTGAGAGCGTCGAACTACCTTCGTTTGAAAATTTTCTTTCCACCCCCACCAATCTGATTGATCACTTGAACTGGCAGTTGACGCTCAGTTGCCAGCCGCCGGGACTGGCCGATGCCATCGAGGAGATTCTCGGCAACCTCGACGATGATGGCTACCTCCCGATTGCGCTCGAAGAAATCGCGGCCACCGGCGAGCATGAGCTAGCCACTCTGGAAGCCGCGCTCAAGCTGGTGCAGGAGTGCGACCCAATCGGGGTGGCGGCGCGCGACCTGCGCGAGTGTCTGTTACTGCAACTGAGCGATCGCCGCAAGGAAGGCTCTCTGGCGTGGCGCATCGTATCGGATCATCTGCATCAGGTGGAGAACAGGCAACTCAAGGAAATCGCCAAAGCCCAGAAGACCACCATTGAGGAAGTGCAGAGCGCGCTCGAACTGATTCGTAAGTTGAATCCCTTTCCGGGGCGCAGGTTCAATCAGTCCGAGCGACGGGTCATTGAGCCGGATGTGTATGTGGTCAAGGTCGGGGACGAGTACGCGGTGGTCTTCAATGAAGAGGATATTCCGCAACTGCGCGTGAGCATGGAGTACAAAAACTTGCTGGCGCCGTCCAGCGAGAACAAGGACCAGAACAAGGAGCAGGACAAGGCGCAGAACAAGGAAGTCCGCAACTACATCAAGGAACGCTACAGCTCGGCCATGCGCTTCATCAAGAACATTGAGCAGCGCAAGCAGACGATCCTGAAGGTGACGGATGTTATTGTGGCGCGCCAACGTGATTTCCTGGAGGCGGGCCCGGATTATCTGAAGCCGATGATGATCAAGGATGTCGCCGAGGAGATTGGCGTGCATCCATCAACCGTCAGCCGCGCCGTGGCGGAAAAATACGCGTACACACCGCAGGGCATCTTTGAACTGCGCTACTTTTTCTCGGAAGCCGTCAACGGCCCCTCCGGCGCGGGCATCCCGCTGCTGACGCTGAGGCGCATGGTGCGCAAGATGATCGATCAGGAAGACAAAGCGAACCCCCTGACCGACGATGAATTGGCCAGGCGTCTATCGGAGCAGGGCATTGACGTCAATCGCCGCACCGTGGCCAAGTATCGCGCTGACCTGAAAATCCCCAGTACTCATCAGCGTCGTGACAGAAACTGAAGCGGCGCGGCGCGGGGGGGGGGGGTAACAGAGCACACCGGAGACCGACTCCGTTGCCACTGGTTCCGCAATCCTTTGCTCCCTCCACAAGGCCCACAGATCGGGTAAAAAAGGCCGGCCTCCATCGCATTTTTCTTCAATGTCCAGGGCTATAGTAGTTATAGGCGTACTAGTAGTACCCCTCGGGTAGTAGTACCCCCGGGAGTACTAGCGTTGTCATTGGTGCGAATGGATTCCGATAACTCATTTTGGTTGCCCCCCCTGGTTATAGTTGTAGATGGCGTTAACAAAGGATAGTTTGCTGTCTTCGGAGCCGCCGCATTCTTTCCTGCCGGGATCAGGCAGGGGGTACTGGTCCTATCGGGCGAATGTCGTCATTTTGACATACATGGTCCCATTAGAAAATTGTGACCATTGAAACTATTGCGCTTTCTATGATTTCCGTGGAAACTACCGTTGTAGAAGGTGTTAGCAAAGTTGCGAATCGAGCCGCCCGCGCGCGGCCCGGTTCTCTTGTAACCTTGCGTTTCTATTTCGCTGATGCCCCGGCCTTTGCGCTGGGGTGCATGTTCGCGGATATAGATTGAGAGACTTGGCGTGATGCAGTGGTCTTCAAATCGAATGGTGCGCGCTCTGCGAAATGAATTCGCTCCGTTTTCCCGGAGCCTGTCCGTGTTGGCATTGGCATCTATAACTTTCCTGTCCACCATTGCGCCGGTCATAGCCGAGGAACAGCCAGCTCCGTCGGCAATGGATAAGCCGATTGCGCTAGTGGATGGCAAGCCCATACTCGAGTCGGAGCTGGTGCAGCAGACGCGTCCGCAGATGCAGCAGTTGCGCAATCAAGAATATGATGTCAAGCGGCAAGCGCTGGACGGCATGGTCAATCAAAAACTGGTGGAGGCTGAAGCGGCCCGCCAGAACATGGGCGTTGCCGAGTTGATTGCGCGCGATGTGGACAGCAAGGTGCGCGAGACCACCGAAGAAGAGATCAACGCGTATTACGCCGGACAGAAGGACCGCATCGGTCGCCCCATCGAAGAGGTGAAAGATCAGATTGCGGCGGGGCTGAAGCAGAACCGCGGGCAGCAAGCGCGCCAGGATTATATTGCCGTGCTACGCAAGAAGCTTCCGGTGGAGATTTTTCTGGAGCCGATTCGCCTGAACGTGCAGCCCGACCTCACCCGCCTGCGCGGGCCGGTCGACGCGCCCATCACCATCGTCGAGTTCTCTGATTTTCAGTGCCCCTACTGCCTAAAGGCGTATCCCACGGTCAGGGCCGTGCTGGGAAAGTATGCTGACAAGGTCCGCTTTTCCTATCGCGATTTTCCCTTGCGGAACATTCACGGACAGGCTCAGGAAGCCGCTGAGGCCGCCCGTTGCGCCGGCGATCAAAATAAGTATTGGCAGTTTCATGATGTCCTGTTTGAAAGCCCCAGCGATCTCACCCGCGAAAAGCTGCTTGAGGCGGCAACGAAGCTATCCCTCGATACGGCTTCACTGGAGTTATGTATTGAATCAGGAAAGTATCGCAACGAAGTGGAAAAAGATTATCAGGAAGGGTTGAGGGCAGGCATCAGTGGTACACCGGCCTTCTACATCAACGGTATATTCCTAAATGGATCACAACCAGCGTCCGCCTTTGAGCAGGTTATCGAATCCGAACTCGCCCGGCTTGGCCAGCGCGTCCAGCCAGTCGCGCAGTGATATCTTTATGAAAGAGGCTACCATGTCGATGGCTACCGCGGCTGACAAGAGAAAGCACCGCCGCTACGATCTATCTCTTGATCTGGAGGTGAAGGGGCGCAAGCGCGCTGCCGCCATCCAGACTCAGACCCGCGACATCAGTGCACGTGGTCTGTACTTTAATTTCACCGAACCGATGGACGTGGGATCTGAATTGAATTTCGAGTTGAATCTCCCGCCCGAGTTGAGCGGTGGCAAGGATGTCCGGGTGCGCTGTCGCGGCCGGGTGATTCGCGTTGATTCCATCAAGAGTTCGCGCCAGGTGGGTGTGGCCGCAACCATTGAGACGTATGAGTTCATTCGCGCGCATGAATAGTTGATGGCATATTATGAATAGTGTCTTTCAGTAGTAAGCAGGCAGTAGTAAGCAGGGCCGATATTTTTTCTGTCCTGCCGTTCTAGTAGTTTCTCGATAAATTCCGGCTAGTTCCCCCACTAGGCTGGCGTCATTGAGTTCGCTTTTGATATGCCTTGACGCTGTGCCGTATTCATACTTCAGGCTCCTGCTCAATCCACAAGGGAACAGGGTGAGGGGGTTGTCATGCACGAAGACATGCACGAAGCAATGCATGGAGACCGCTACTCCTATTTGATGATGTTTTGCGCATTGATGATGGTGCGCAACTCACGCGCCACGCTCGCCCAATTCCTGGAAGTACATCCACTCTCTGGTCGCGTTAACGATTTCGCCGGCATGCTGGCGCATGCCGATCAACTAGCCGCCTCCCAACCCGCCTCCCAAAACGACGAGCCATCTATCCGTCCACCCTCGCCCCGGTTGTCCTAACGATAGCTGTTGTTACGGTGTGCTCTCGCGCAGGTATGACGCGCGGATGGACGCCGTTGCCCGGGTCCTCCGTGCGCCGCGTTTAATCCCGAGACGAATGGTGCGCTGCCGGTACTGTCTTCCGACTTGCAGCGTAATGCGTTTCCTCGTATCGTTTCATCATGGACAAGAAATCCTCCAGCCGTTCCAGCCGCCGTGGTCTCGCCAGTATCTCCAGTCCGGCCAGGAAACTCGCAAGGAAGATTAGCGCGGGCAGCCCGCGCACCGCGCCCCCACTCCGCCAGAAAAAGTCAGTTGAGCCATCGCCGATACATCCGCTGGAAACCGAACTGGTGATCGTCACTGGGATGTCCGGCTCGGGCAATGGTTCCGTGCTGCGCGTGCTCGAGGACCTGGGCTATTACTGCGTCGACAACATGCCTGTTGACCTCATTCCAACCTTTGCCGATCTGTGCCGAACCGGCGGACAGATCGCCCGCGCCGCGCTGGTGGTGGACATCCGCGAAGGCCAGGCGCTCGAACGTTTTCCCGCCATGTTCCGCGCCCTGCGCCAGCGCATGAGCACGCTGCTGATATTCCTGCACGCCCGCGACGAAGTGCTGCTGCGCCGCTTCAGCGAGACGCGTCGCCCGCATCCGCTGGCCCACTCGCAGGGTCTTGCCAAGAAGGGCGAGCTGCCGCTGCGGGAAGGCATCGCCGCCGAGCGCCGCGCCTTGGGGCCTATCCGCAAGCTGGCGGATCTTTCTGTCGATACCAGCCAGTTCAATGTTCACGAGCTGCGCAACATTATCAATAACCATTTTCGCGAAGCCGCCGAGCAGCGCTCCATGCTCATCTCCTGCATGAGCTTCGGCTACCGCCACGGCCTGCCCGCCGATTCCGATCTGGTCTTCGACGTGCGTTTTTTGCCCAATCCCAACTACATACCGAAGTTCCACGATCTTACCGGCCGCCATCCGGAGGTCGCCAAATACATTCGCGGGTTTCCGCAGACGCAGGAGTTCATCGCGCGCATCACCGAGCTGCTCGCCTACCTGATCCCGCACTACGTCCGCGAAGGCAAGAGTTATCTGACCATCGCCATTGGCTGCACCGGAGGTCGCCACCGCTCGGTGATGATGGCCGAGACCATCGGCAAGAAACTGGCCGCCCGCGGCCTGAACACCAAAGTCATCCACCGCGACGCGGCGAAGTAATGGGCGTTACCGAGCCGCGCGCGTCAGCAAGCGGACTCGATCGAGCGTAGAGAATCGTAAATTGAGAATTGCGAATAGGAAATAGCGAATCGCGAATAGGGAATGGTCGTGCAACTCCGACTCCGGTGGCCGCCTCCAATGAATATGAAACATTTTCTACACGTTAACTTGTTGGTTGCCGTAATTGCCGGAACGGCTTTGCATCTTCCTGCCCAGTTCGGTCCCCTTGGCCCGGCTGATTTGCTGCGAACGTCGCTCCGTTCACAGCAGCCCGGCGCGCCGCTCGGCGTGGGTGCCTTGATGCAGTTCAAGGGTCGCGTCACGAAACTGCAAAGCGGCTCCATCCTTCTGACGCTCGATGATTCGCGCCCGCTGTTGCTTAAGGGATCGGGCAAGACCAAGTACTTCCAGAATGCCGGCGAAGTAAAATCCTCGGCCTTGAAGATTGGCGACTGGGTGGCGGTGGAAGCCGCGCTCGATACTTTTAGTCAATTGCAGGTGCTGACGGTGAATATCCTTCCAGCTTCCGAGGCTGGAGAGATCCAGGCGGAATCGCCGGCCTCCGATCAAGTATCCGCGGGCGGCAACGGCCGCTACACCCTGTTGCGTGGACCCTCGCCACGCGGTTCCGGCAGCGATCCAGCGGGCAACCCGTCCAGCAGCCAGCCTCCGACCGGCCTCGATCCGGAATTTTTGATCGAGCGCGCGCGCATCGCGGCCAGCTCGTTCGCCGGCACGCTGCCCAACTTCATCGCACAGGAAGCGATGACGCGCTACCTCACCAATCCCTATGACATCGGCTGGCGCATGCAGGACGTGATCTCCGTTGAAGTCGTCTACGAGGAAGGGAAGGAGCGCTACCGCAACGTGAGAATCAACGAGGCTCCCACCACCAAGACGATGGAGGACCTCGGCGGCTCATGGTCCACCGGCGAGTTCGCCAGCACCCTGAGCGGCCTGCTCGACGAGCGCACCAAGGCCAACTTCACCTGGGCCGGCCAGGCCACCGAGAAGCGCGGCACGAGCGAGTTCCGCACCGCCGTCTTTAACTTCGCCGTCAGCGAACAGAATTCGCGCTGGCACGTGTCTTCCACTGACGACTCACCAAGTGGGCCCCCCAATCGGTCCAATATCCAACGGGAGATCATGCCCGCCTATCGCGGCGCGGTCTGGATCGACATTGACTCCGCGCGCGTCCTGCGCATCGAGATGGCGGCCTCGAGCCTCCCCCTCGATTATCCGCTGAACGCTGTCGAGAGCGCGGTCGACTACGCAATGGTGTTGATCGGCGACCAACCCACGCTGCTCCCGACGCGCGCGGAAAGCCTGGCCTGCCAGCGCGGCGCCAGCAACTGCTCCCGCAACGTAATCGACTTCCGCCGCTACAAAAAATTCACCACCGACACAGTCATCGACTTCGGCGCGGTAGACGATTCGCCGGGGCCAACTGAGCCTCGCTAACTTCTAATTAATTAATGAACGAAGAGTTTGTATGAGCTTTCATCGTCCGTTCACCACGTGGGTTTCCTCACTTCAGGAGGTGAGACCATTCACGAAATGTTCGTTAGTTATCCCGTAAGTTGCACGGGCATCGCGGAGAACTTGGGAGGACGCCTCAAAGAACTCGGTGTTACGGCTTGGATCTATTCGTATGATCGCTTGCTTGCCACTGATGTTTGGGCTGAAATTCAGTCGAAGATTGACCAAGCAAACGTTTTTGCATTCCTCATTGGGGAAGACACTCCTAATGCTCAAGGGCAAAAGCGAGAACTTGCCTTGGCTCTAGAAAAAGTTAATCAGCAAAAACCTGCTTTCGAATTATTGCCCTTGGTCCTAAATGATGCAATTGATTTCAATTCACTACCGGAAAGTTTGTGGCACAGGAATGGAGAAAGGCTTAGTGGATCTAATGTAAAGCAAGTAGCATTCAAGATTGCTGCGCAGTTTTTCCCCGACACCATTGCCAAGTGGACAAATGAGACCGTCTGGCGATGTCCTAGACCTGGTGATTGGCTTGAAGTATGTCGGATTGAAGGTACGGAGGTATCGGAATACTTTGATCTGGGAGACAAAGTAATGTTCAGACGTCTGAGTCCAATGGGGCTCTTCGAGTGTTATGCGCCAAAAATAGGCGGTCTTTTTTGGTTTTGGCATGCAGTTTTGCGTCCAGTTTCTCCAACAGACCCGAGCTTCCGTCAAGAACGTGAACTTGTCCCTGAAAATTATCGGATGACGACAATGATCGATATCGAGAGTCTCGGTCATGATGCTTGGCGCCAAAGAAATACAAAAACGCCTTTGTAATTGGTTGATTTCCCCACGAACATGATCGGATTAGGTAATTGATTTGTGGTAACTAATATGTTACCATATATTCCAATGATCGAATTGCGCGGCTACATCGATGAGCACGGGAAGCGGCGGTTTGCCGAGTGGTTCGACAAATTGTCTCCCGTGGCTGCGGCGAAAGTGACTATTGCGCTGACGCGCATGGAGCTGGGTAATTTCTCGAACGTGCGGTCGGTCGGCGAGGGTGTGCAGGAATACAGGATCGATTTCGGCCCGGGATACCGCATTTACTTTGGGCGCGACGGCGACGAGCTGGTGATTCTCATCGGTGGTGGGACCAAGCATCGTCAGCAGCGGGATATCGCTTTGGCAAAGGAATGTTGGGCGTCCTACAAGCGGTGGAAAAAGATTTAGGAGTTGCGATCATGCCTCTGACACATGTCTTTAAGATGACCATTCAAGCGCGGGCGCAGCGCGATGCCCGTTTCCGCCGTGCCCTGTTGCGCGAAGCCGTGGAGAGCATGGTGAACGGCGATCTAGCCACGGGCAAGGCCGTGTTGCGCAATTATGTGAATGCCACGACGGGTTTTCAGAAGTTAGAAAAGCAATCCGGCATTCCCGCCAAGAGCCTGATGCGGATGCTGAGTCCCAAAGGCAGCCCATCCGCAGCGAATCTGACGAGCATTCTTTCCGCTCTGCAAAAGTCCGAAGGTGTCCACTTCTCCATTATCCTGAGCCAGTAAAGAAATAACAGTGCCGCGCGCGTCAGCGAGCGGGCCTACGGAGAACCCACGCTCGATGATCTCGGTGTTGTATTGTGGAGTGGGGGAGCGCTTCACTTCAGTAAGCGTGGTTTTTCCATTGACCCGCTTGCTGACGCGCGCGGCACGGTAAAACGCTTATGAAACCGATGGAGTTGCTGGCCGAGATGGTCATGCCGGATGGCAGCGATTTGAAGCTGACGCGGCGCGACACCGAGTACATCATTCTGGCGAACGGCAAGAGCCTCATGTCCAGCCGCATGCATGGGTCGGAGGAGGCGCTGGCCACGCTCGCCTGCCAAGGGATACGACAACGCACGCGGACGCTCCCGCTGCCCTGCGTGCTGGTGGGTGGGCTGGGCATGGGCTTCACGTTGCGCGCCACGCTCGACGTGCTGCCGAAGGAGGCGACGGTGGTGGTTGCGGAACTTGTGCCCGCAGTGGTCGAGTGGAATCGCGAGATACTCGGGGACCTTGCCGGGCATCCACTGAAGGACAAGCGCGTGCGCGTGGAGATCGGCGATGTGGCCGCCACGTTGCGCGCGTCCCGCGGCCAGTTCGATGCCGTGCTGCTCGACGTGGACAATGGGCCTACGCCGTTCACCACGCCGGAAAACGCCAAGCTCTACGGTGATGAAGGAATCGCCAATGCACGCGCGGCGCTGAAGCCGGGCGGAGTGCTCGCCGTATGGTCGGCGCGGCCCAATCGAAGATTCGAGCAGCGCCTGCGCTACGGCGGATTCGTTGTCGAAGTGGAAAGCGTGCGCGGTCGCCTGAAAAAAGGTGGCCCCCGCCACACCATCTTCCTGGCCAAGAAACCGTGAACAGATCTGCGCCGTGACAGAGTCGCGACCGTCAGGGAGCGGGGGTTGGTCTGACAGCATTGACTGCCTCAAGGCAATCCCAAAACCAACCCCCGCTCCCTGACGGTCGCGGCTCTGTTCGCACGTTGGCAATCTAAACTACGCGGGGCTGCGCGGGTTTGGCGGAGTCGCTTTCCATGTAGTCGATCAGTTGTTGCAGATGCAGGACCACGCGCACCAACCGCTCGCGCTCGACGCGCAGTTCCAGCAACTCCTGCTTCCATTCCGCGTCGGCGGGCAGTCCGTCCATCAGATGGTAGGAAAGTTGCGGGTCGCTGGTTGAAGGTGGCGGCGCGCTGGGCAGTGTTGACGACGGTTCGTCTTCGGCGATGAGTTGCATCAGGCGGCTGTGCGTGTCGATCGCCTGGGCGCGGAGGTCGTCGTCCTGCGCTGCATCTTGCGCTGCGGCACTTGACGTGTCCGCATCTGGCAGGCGGTTGAGCAAGGGGCGCGCGTCATCCTCAAAGAACTGCGCCGCGCCGCGAAAGAAGGCGCGCTCGGAGTTCAGGTCGGCCTCGTCGAGAGATGTGCTGGGCGCATTTCCCCTGGCGTTCCCGAAAGGCCCGATGCGAAAGCGGCGTTGGCCGCGCGTGAGAATGTCGAAGCGGCCATCGGTGTACTTGTGGATCACCTCCGTAATGATCGCCGTGCAGCCGACCGGCTCGATTGCGCCGCCATCGTTGAGCAGGACGCCGAACTCAGTCTTGGCGTCGATGCATTCGCGGATCATCTCGCGGTAGCGTGGCTCGAAGATGTGTAGCGGAAGGCTGTTGCCGGGTAGCAGCACCACGCGCAGCGGAAACAGCGCCAGCAGTCCGCTGCGTTCTCCACCCTGAGCGGCCGCACGCGCACGAGGTGGCGACAGAGGTGGCGCACGAGGTGTCGCAACAGGAGCTAGCCCGCTCAGCGCGAGTCCGCCCCATCCGTTGGCCAGGCCGACGGTCGCGCCGGTGAGCATTCGGATGATCTCGCGGCGCTTCATGCGGGCGACCTCCTCTTCATGTGAGCGAACTCCCATGACAATCCCCAACCTTAAACCGAAGTCATTTTACACCGAGCGGCGCGGCTATTCGTAGAAAATACGCGGCGATACTTTTTCGACCCGGCTTCGACTCAGCTTCGGCCCGGCGTGTTGCCACCGACCAGCCATTTGGAACGAATAGCCCGCGCGGTAGGAGCCGCTAGTCACTCTCGTGGTCCCCCCCCCCCGGAATTGCTTGTCTCCGGGCAGGGTTGCGAGTAATCTGGGCACAAGATGGTGTAGTCTGCCAGACTTCCCACCACTATTTATGTGGGAGGAAGCTGGCGGATCACCACTTTGAACACAGGGCCGCCGAAGGCCCCGGTGGAGAGTTCGCACAGGGAGTTGGCATATGAAAATTTCCCCGTCCTACTTGCGGGTTTACGTAACGTTGCTGGCCAGTCTGTTGGTGTTCACGATGCGGGACACCGTAGCGCAGAGTCTGGGCGCGCAAAGTCTGGGCGAGTTGTCTCGCCAGGAACGCGCGCGCAAACTAGCGCGGCAGACGCGCGTTACCAAAGTCTATACGAACGAGGATCTGGCCAAGGACACCATTGTCGATCCGGCCAGTCGAGCGCTGGATTCCGCGGAGCCGGTTCTGGCTGAGGCGACGCAGTCTCCGGCGGAAGTTCCCGTCCGGATTATTCCTGTGCAGGCCGCCGCGCCCGCGCGAGAAAATACCCTGCCAACGCGCGCGGCGCTGGCGCAGCAGGAGCGCTCCGTGCCCACCGTGCCCGTGTGGCCCACCGGTATGCCGCTCGGCGACGTTGCCCGCTACTATCGCCAGCAGATCGCGCCGCAGATTCCCTTGAGCGACGATCGCATGATGCTGGACGCCTTGGCCCATCGGCCCGGCCCGGACGACTTCACCGTGTCTGCGCCTTTTGTGATGGCCGCCGTCGAGGGCTCGTCGCTCCCGGTGATTGAGAATGTTGTCCGTGATCGCGTGTCGGAGTTCCCCGCTATTGCCAACACGGAAGTGGCTGCGAACTCGAATGTGGATATGAACGGGAATGAAGGCTCCGCCGGACTCATCTTGGCATCTCCCGCATTGCTGGATCTCACCTTGGAACTCGGCACGGGCAACGCCTCGTTGGGAATTTCGGAGGCTGGTCTTGCTGCCACTTTGGACTCTGCGTCAGAAGGCCGCTTGCCTCTGGCGATTCAGTTCGCCGAGCCAACACGGAATCCCACCGTCGTGAAGGTTGCCCCGGTAACACCCCCGGTAACAAAACAGGCCGCGGCGATCCCGCAACCTGAGGTCAGCGTCAACACGGCTTCGCCTAGCGATTTGGTAACGGTCTCGGCTTGGACCGTCAGGGATGATCTGTCGGCCACTCCGCCCGCCGAGCCAGTCCGCATCGCGCCGGTTCGCGCTGTTGCCGATACGGTGCTGGCGCAAGCGTTGGCCGAAGAAGGCGACGCGGAAGTTCGCGTGCAGCGGGGCGACTCATTGTGGCGGTTGGCGCAGCGCCACTTAGGCGACGGACGCGCCTGGCCGCAGATCGCCGCGCTCAATCCGCAACTCCAGAATCCTCATTTCGTGCGCGCCGGTGAGCGGCTGCACATGCCGACATCGAGCGCGACACTTGCCAGCCTGCCCATCGCCGCACGCGAGGAGCGCGCGGTGGTCGTCAGCTCGAATCCGGCTCGCGAGGTCATGGTCCAGCGCGGTGATTCGCTTTGGAAGCTCGCCGAGACGGCGCTGGGTCGCGGCGCGGCGTGGAGCTGCATCGCGGCGGCCAATCCGCAGATCAGCGACTCTGACCGCATCTATCCCGGTCAGTCCATCGTTCTTCCCGAGAGCTGCACTCCGCAGGCGTAATCATTGGACTAAAGAATTTCCTGAATGAAATGGGGCGAGCCGCACAGCTCGCCCCATTCGCTTTTGTCAGGACCGTTTTGCATTGATCTAACTGTCGCGGCTCGGATAAGGCATCGGCAAAAATGGTCTAATAATATCTACGGACACAGTCCGGTAGATAGCGGCGTGCGACGAGGTGAGTGCAGTGGAAAATGTTTGGCCAAAGGGAACACGGCTCAAGAATCAAGTTGCGCTGATTACCGGCGGCAGCCGCGGTATTGGCCGCGCGATGGCGCTGTGCTTTGCCGCCGAGGGCGCGCGCGTGGTGATCACCGCGCGCGATGCCGGACCTCTCCGCGCCGTCGAGCAGGAGATCGCCGACATCGTCGGTGGTGCCACTGGAGCCAATAGTGGCAGCCATGCGCTGGGCATCGTCTGCGATGTTTCCGACAGCGCCGCCGTGCGCAAGATGGCCGCCGAGGCCGAGGCCGCTTGCGGGCGCATCGACATTCTGGTCAATAACGCGGGCTATTTTCCCGAACTCCATCCCATTCACGAAATGTCCGACGAGGAATGGGAGTACACGTTGCGCGCCAATCTGACCAGCTCGTTTTACGTCTCGCGCGCGGTGCTGCCGGGGATGCTGGAGAGGCGGCACGGCTCGGTGATCATGATCTCGTCCAGCGCGGCCAAGCTGGCCTACGGCCTGGGCTCGCCCTACTCGGCGGCCAAGGCGGGGATGCTCGGCCTGACGCGCGCGCTGGCCGGAGAGGCCGGGCCGCACGGCGTCCGCGTCAACGCGCTATGCCCCGGTTTGGTGCAATCGACGGAGATGTTTCACAAGGTCAACAGCGAACTCGAACGCGCCGTGGGCCTCAAGCCCGCCGACCGTCTGGCCGCGACGAAGGAATCTTCGCTGCTGCGAAAGCTGCTGGAGCCGGAAGACGTGGCCCGCGCCGCGCTGTTCCTTGCGTCAGCGGACTCAGCCGCCATCACCGGCCAGACCATGAACGTGGACGCCGGCATCCGCTGGGACTAGCCGTGAAGCGGCGTGAGTAGAGTTAAGCAGGGACAGGTCTCCCGACCTGTCCTCCTGAGGGCAGACAGGAATGCCTGCCCCACCGCGCCGCCATCACCGGCCAAAGCTGGAACGTCGCTGGCGGCATACTGACCCCTCAATCGAAATCACTGAAGGCCGGAGCGTAGCGGGCCTTGCCGCGAACTCCATGCAGAATGCCGCTCTCCAGCTCCAAAGCCATGAAGTTTTCGCAGGTGTACTTGCAGTCGATGGCCTTCCCGCTGCGCGCGGTGAAGCCGAAGCGTGGGTAGTAGGTCGGATGACCGAGGACGGCAATCACCTGAATGCCCAGCAGTCGACACTTGGCGATGCTTTCGCGCACCAGCACGGAGCTGATGCCGCGCCGTTGCTGCGACGGCAGGACCGCCATCGGCGCGAGCGCCGCGCCCTTGAGCACGGTTCCGTCGGTCAGCTCAATCGGGAGCTTGCTGAAGAGTATATGGCCTACCAGAGCGCCGTCCTCAATGGCGATCAGTGAGATGAGCAGGTCTTCGCTCTGGCGCAACCGGTCCACCAATCGTGCTTCCGCCGTGCCGCCGAAGGCCGCATCATGGATGGCGCGAATGGCTGGAATGTCGGTGGGCTGTTCTTCGCGAATAATCATTCTTCAGGTGTTGAGAACTGGTCGCGTTGGACATCTCATTGGCTAGACAGCGGCGGGTGGCCTTCCGGAAGCGCGCCGCCCTGAGATGGACTGCCGGACATTGGCGCTTGTCCTTCGGGTAGTGGGGGGTGCCCAGGGGGCAGGGCTGCTGCCCCATCCGCGTCATCATTGGCCTCATCGCCGCTGGGATGCTTCGAGTCGGCTTGGCTGGGATGGCCTTCCACTACCTTCCAGGAGCCGGCTTCACGCGCCAGATCGTAGTGGTAGCCCATCTGCATCTCCGGCGCATTGGTGACGCGGAAGAGGACTTCGGCGCCGGCCCTATCTTTATTGTCGCGCTCGACCTGCACCGACTGCACGTCCATGGTCATCTGATTGATGGCCAAATCCGACCGGCTGGCCAGATGCGTCTCAATCGCCTTCTTGATGGCCGGCGTCTGGTCACCCATGCCGCTGCACCCGACGCCAGCCAGCGCGGCCAGTAGGGTGATGGCGAAGATTGCCGCCGTATGAGTGCTGCGTCGAAGGTTTTGAGTCATCATCCTCCGAGGCTATACCAATCGCGCGCGAGCGGCAAGCAAGTGCCGCAGGCATTCCTGCCTGCGGCATTTCAGGCAGCAGTATTTCATCTAGCGACAGCTCTCCAGACCCGGTCGGCGGTTGAACCTGAGGCCCGGGGAAAAACGGCAGGCAAGAATGCCTGCCCCACCTGCACCGCCCACATTACCGTGTCCGGAATCGAATCAGCAGTGTAAAAAAAGGTCGTGCGGGTCCGGCCGCCACATTTTTCCCAGGTGGGATTTGTCTTCCACGCAGAGCCCCGGAGGGGCGGCAGATAGTAGCCCAGGGCGTAAGCCCTGGGTAACCGAATCGGACGACACACTTCCACTCTGCCGAAGGCCCGCCATTCGTAGCCAATCGAATGATTGGCGCAGGAGCGCACAAGTGACGTTACCCTTCCAGTTGCACTTGTTGCTTGGACGCCAAAGCGCAGCGGAGGAAGCGCGATGCGCTGCATCACCTGTTCACGCTGCGTCCCGTCACGCCGGGACTGCGCGTGCGCCTTCGGCAGAGTGGAAGTGTTCTTGATTGCTTTGCAAACCCAGGGCTTGCGCCCTGGGCTACTCTCTGGCCGCCCCTGCCGGGGCTCGTCTCTATTCAGTCTTGTCCAAGGCCTCAAGATCGGCCAAGTCCTGTGGCTGGCCGGTTTGCCGCTTGTTCCGGATCAGGGCCTCGCGGCCAATGAAATTTACTCGTGTCTCTCCTACTGATGCCGCGACTCGGCTGTGACCCGCCCGAGATTTTGTACCAATCCTTGTGAGAGAGTTTACATCACAACCTGAGGCCGAGAAACTGGGTTTTTGACAGGGCTATAGGCCCCCGGCGCCGGGGGCCTATAGCCGAGCGCCGAGTGCGGCCTGCGGGTGTTGTACTG
>SHUM01000043.1 GCA_009691245.1 Acidobacteriota bacterium
GTTGTCTTCCCGCTGGCCACCGCCACTTAAACCTGCCGCAACACCGTTACGATCTGCTCTGGTTTGTACCTCTGCATCGGCATATTCAAATACCTCCCTCATGAGATTCTCTCTCACTTCGGCTGGTATCGAAATCGCCGGGCAGGTCAACGCAATGTACCTGCTGCCGCAGTGCTGAATGGAAAACTTTATGTAATCGGCGGTGTCGTCGAGAGCGCGTTTAGCACTGCCACACTCGAAATCTATGACCCAGTGACAGACTCTTGGAGTAGTGGCCCTCCGATGCCCACGGCGCGCCATTCAGTAGGTGCCGGTACGTTGGATGGAAAACTCTATGCGGTAGGTGGCTTCAATCTCACCAGAGATATTCCATATGGTCTACTAGAAGTATATGACCCGGATACCAATTCATGGACGACCAAAGCTTCCACAGGGGGAGGGCAGGTGTTTGCAGTTACCGTTCTAGGTGGAAAGCTTTTTGCCCTCTACAATGGTTCCGTTGAAGATGCTAGGGGCTTCTTTTTTTGTACGATGCCCGAACCGACGCTTGGAATAAGTTGGCCCGAATGCCGACGCCTCGCGGCGGTGTTACTATTGCCCCATTGGGTGGAAAGATTTATGTGTTTGGCGGGGTTCGCTATGACGCCGATGCAAATGAACTTGTGTCGTTAGCTGTCGTGGAATCCTACAACCCCAGCACAAATACCACGAGTGCTGAGACGGCGATGCCCTCCCCTCGCGAAAGCTTGGTTGCGGGAGCGGTGGGCGACAATATCTTTGTGGTGGGAGGAGTGCGCCGAACCGGACCTTATACAGGTGAGTTGCTAGCTGTGAATGAAGTGTTCCACGGCCCGATGCAGGTGAGCATCGACATCAAGCCAGGTGATCCGAGAAACCGGATCAACCTCCGTTCGAACGCAACTATTACCGTGGCGATTCTCAGTTCGGCGACATTTGGAGCAAGCACTGTGAATCCGGCGACGGTAACACTAGCCGGTGCCCCGCTCGCAGTCAATAGCCGCGGCACACTGCTCCACTCCTTTTCCGACGTCAACGACGATGGCCGCCTCGACCTGCTTGTAGTGTTCCGCTCCCGTGATTTGCAGCTATCCAGTGATGACACCGAGGCTGTCCTTGAAGGAGCAACTTTTACGGGACAGCGTATCCAGGGTGTGGATATGGTGCAGCTTGGGCCATAACCTAAGAAACCGTGAAAAAGATACGAGTATCCACGTCAATTTGCGGCCCTGACGGGGCCGGACGTTTGCCACGCTCGGCACCACGATGCGGCTTGCCGGATGCGGTCGCGAATTCCATCATCGCCATCAGCGAAGGTCAACCCCTGTCCGGGGTTGAATCCAATTCTTGGCGCGCGCTCCGTAGGTTGGAATTTTCGATGCTCCGGGCGGCTATTCACGGGGTTGTCCTCTGGGCAACTTCGGAACGCTGCGTCGCTGCCAAATTCTATTCACCATGCACCACCTCGCCACCCTCCACTGCCTGCTCCCCGTCCCCGCTCGCGCGGCCGACGGAACCGCAAATTCCGGCAATTTAGGGAATTTGGAATAATTGTCTGACTGACGGAACCGCGAATCTTGTCAGACTGAATAATTTGGATAATTTGGCGGCCAAGGGGCGGCCAAGGGGCGTTCAGGGAAGGGGAAAATTCAGGGGGAGCGGGGAGGTTTGGGAGTTGTTTTTTCCGAACCTCTAACCCCGCATCCCGCACCCTGTCGATCTGGTCAGGTTGGTCAGAACCGTGAACCTTTGCACTTTGGGCAGAACCGCGAATTTGGTTAAGCTGTAACGCTAAGCGGTCACTGGGACGCAGTGCTCGGCGAAGGCGGCTTTTAGGTCGGCGGCGATGGCGGCGGCGTCGCGGCTTTCGATGTTGGCGCGGGGCATGAAGTAGACCAGCTTGCCGTCCTTCACCAGCGCCACCGACGGGCTGCTCGACGGGACTTCGGGGAAGCAGGCGCGCAGTTTGGCGGTGGACTCCATGTCCTGTCCAGCAAGCACGGTGGCCAGGCGGTCGGGACGCGGCGACTCGGCGATGGCTTGGCGCACGCCGGGGCGCGCTTTGCCCGCGGCGCATCCGCAGACTGAGTTGATCACCAGCAGCACCGTGCCCGTGGTGTCGGCCATGAAGGCGTCCACCTCGGCGGCGCTCAAGAGTTCTTGAAAGCCGGCGCGGGTGAGCTCGTCGCGGAACGGTTGGACCAGCAATGATGGGTACGGCATGGTGATATTCTCCTTTAACGATAGGGGCGGCGGTAATTTCCAGCGGCAGGGAAGCGCAGCGCGCGTCCCAAATCCGAAACTCCAGTGTACCTTAACTGGGTTGAAATGAGTATTCGATGCGGGCATCGGTCGGCTTGGGATCGCTCGGAAATCGCTAGCGTAAAATATTTATTTTCAGCGGCCAATTTGTGCTACCATGAATATGTGTTTGAAGAAGTTGGTTTGCTCGAAACCGTCTACGGACCCTGTTGGCTGCTTCCTGCCGTATTGACTCCATCAAATCACCATTCGCTGCGATGAGGCATTGTTCTGACGACCGGCCAGTTCGGGCGTAGGCCATTTGGCTCCGCTGTATCCAAGGAGAAAGAGTAATGAAAAATCTGTTTGTAGGAAATATGAGCTTCCAGACCACGGAAGATCAGTTGCGCGCGATGTTTGAGCCCTTTGGCGCAATCGAGCGCGTCAGTGTGGTTACGGATCGCGATTCAGGCCTGCCCCGTGGATTCGCTTTCGTCGAAATGACCAACGATGACGAAGCGGGCCGCGCGATTGAGGCGTTGAACGGCAAGGAAGTTGATGGTCGCGCTTGGAACGTCAACGAGGCGCGTCCCAAGGCGGAGCGCAGCGGACCGCGTCCCGGCGGCGGTGGTGGCGGTTACGGCCGTGGCCCCGGCGGCGGTGGTGGCCGTGGCGGCAGCGGTGGTGGCCGTGGCGGCAGCGGTGGTGGTTATGGCGGCGGATATCGCGGTCGCTAGATTCCACTATAGTTCAACTGTTCACGGGACTGCCTGCCATGCGGGCAGTTCTGTGAGCGAGTTTTTGCCTAAAATCCAGGCACTATAGCATCAATTTACGGCATTCGGCCAAGACACAAGATACGCAGAGTATCCAAGGGGGTCCTATGGAAGTACTCCGGATCGATCAGTATTTGCGGCATGAAGCGTACGGGCTCGGCGTGGTTACCTCGTCCAACGTGGATCGCACCACGATCGACTTCGAAACTCACGGCGTCAAGAAGTTCATCACCAGCATTATGGTGTGTGAGCTATTGTCGGGACAGGCGCCCAACCGCCCCAAGCCCTCCAAGTCTCCAACCAGGAAAGCTCCTCGCACCGCTCTTCCCAAGCCCGTGGTCCGCGATAATTAGCGGCAACCTTTCGGGCATCCCGATTTACCGAGCACCCGGATTATTTTGAAATAAAAAAGGCCGTGGCACGCAATTAACGTGTCGCGGCCTTTCCCAATTTTGGGCCCAAACTTATTTCCACACCGCGCGCGCGGTGTCGGAGACCAGCTTGAGCTTGGACCATTGCTCCTCTTCGGTGAGCAGGTTGCCTTCCGCCGTGGAGGCGAAGCCGCACTGCGGGCTGAGCGCGAGGTGTTCGAGCGGGATGAAGCGCGCGGCCTCATCAATGCGGCGAGCTACGGTTGCGGAGTCTTCCATCTGCGGCCTTTTGCTGCTGACCAGTCCCAGCACCACGGTGCGCCCGCGCGGCATGTGGCGTAGCGGCTCGAAGCTGCCGGAGCGTTCGTCGTCGTATTCCAGCAGCCAGCGGTCGGCGTCCAGCATGTTGAACATTTTTTCCGCGATAGCGTGGTAGCCGCCCTGCGCGTACCACTGGCTTCGATTGTTGCCGCGGCACAGGTGAAAGCCAAGCGTGACGGCTTGCCCCGCGGGCTGCACTGCATTGCGTGCGGCCTTCAGGCACTCGCTGTCGGCGCGCAGCGACTCGGCCAGGATGGCGTCCGGCTCGCGGCGCATCTCAGTGCGAATCCATTCACGCCACTTGGGATCAAGGTAGTAGCTGTAGCGCGGAGCGTCCATTTGAATGTAGCTGACGCCCTCGGCGGCCAACGCGGCCATCTCCTTTTTGATAATCTCCACGATGTCCCACAGCAGTTCTGTGCGATCCTTATAGACCTTGTCGGTGATGCCATCCTTGAAGGCGATAGCGGGAAACTGCGTGGCGCTGGGCAGCGTGATCTTCACGGCGCCGGGCGCAGTGGCCTTCAGAAAACCCAACTCATGCGCGGTGAGGCGGCGATGCTGCGAGAGCTTCCGCGTAACCACGCCGGTAACGCTGCTCACCTGCGGCACATCGCCCTTCGAGCCGCCGGCATGCCAGTCGCGGGTGACGGCATCGGCGGTGTCAAAGCCATCAACGGCGTCGAGGAAGTCGCTCATAAAATTGTTGCGGCGAAATTCTCCATCGGTGGCGAAGCGGAATCCCAACTCCTGCTGCTTGGCGATAACACGTCGAATGTTCCTGTCTTCCAACGCATGCAGTTCGGTCAATACCTGAACGCTGTCCGGGTCTTCAGCGAGTCGCTGCCGGGCCGCCAATATTTCCGGCGGGCGCAGGAAACTGCCCAAGTGATCAGCGTGGCCCAAACGATCTGCGTGATAAGTTTCATGCATGGCAAGCCTCCTGGACGGGTACCGGCATTGTAATGCAATTGCTACATTCATCGCACCTGCCGCGACACTTGCAGGAGTGGTCCGTCTCCTGGATCAATAGCTTGTACAGAACCTTTTGCGGTGGTATCATCGGCGGCGAGTTCGAAGCAGCGAGCTTGGCATACATATTTGTTTCCAAGCTTTCTGGAATGTTTGAGCGGGCTTAAATAGGGAGGACCTCATGTCCATTTGGAATCGCCGCGCGAGGCTGCTAGCCTTCTTCGCGGTAGCATGTTCGATCGGATTATCCGCGCTGCACGCGGACAATGACGGCGTGTTGACCGGGGTGGTGAAGGACAATACGGGCGCGCCGGTCGTCGGTGCATTCGTTAAGATCAAGAACGACGCACGGAAGCTGACCTTTATGGTCATCAGCCAGGCGCAGGGCAAGTATTCCATCGACCGCCTGCCCTATGGCAAGTACACGGTGCAGGGCATCGGCGGCGAGGTCGAGAGCAAGTGGACGTCGGTCGTGGACGTGGCCGCGAGCAAGCCCGGCGCGGCGGATGTGGCGCTGGACACGCAACGCGCGCCCGCCCTGGCTCCGGCCTGGCCTTTCGAGTTGCCCGGCGGCGGTGGCGGCGAGGCCGCCATGGTGCGCCCCGGCGCGGCCAAGCCGACTCTGCCCGATGGCGCGGGCAAGGCGATTGTCGAAGCCAAGTGCCTCACCTGCCATGACGTCGCGCGTACCATCAACGCTCGTGCCGACAAGGCCCGCTGGACACGCATCATTGAAGACATGCGCGGCTACGCGCAGGGCTCTTCCTTCGCCGAGGATCTGACCGACGCGGAAGAGAAAGTTCTGTTTGACTACGTTTCCGAAAACTTCAGCAATCGCGGCAACGCCGGTCGCGCCACGCCGGTGCCCGACGTCAACGCGCGCCTGCCGCGCCGCCTGATGACCGGCGCCGAGATGCGTTACGTCGCGGTGGAATTTGAAATGCCCGACATCAAAGCCGAGCCGCATGAAGTTACCGTGGACACCGACGGCAACGGCTGGATCACCGAGCGCGTGGGCGGCAAGCTCGGCAAGCTGCACCCCAAGACGTATCAGTACACGGTGGTGAATCCTCCGCCGGTCAAGACCAAGACCGTGCGCCTGAACGGCATCTGGGCCGGACCGAACAATAAAATCTGGTTCGTTGACGGCGGCCCGTCGCGCCGCTGGCTGTCGCTCGATAGCAAGAGCATGGAGTTCACCACTTATAATCTGCCCAAGACCAAGAGCGGCCAGGTCAGCGGCAACACCATGCGCACGCATCCGAACGGCACCGTATGGATGAATGCCATCGGCACCAACACCGTCTGGCGCCTTGATCCCAAGACCAGGCAGTTCGACTCGTGGGAAGTGCCCACCGGCGTGAAGCTGGGCCGCAGCGCCAGCCCCTATGGCATTGCCATCGACGGCGCGGGCTATGTTTGGGTCATGCTGAACGCGGTAAACAAAATGGGCCGCGTGCATCCCGTAACCGGGCACATCGATGAGTACGACATCCCTGTGCCCAACAGCTTCCCGCGCAAGGCGGGGTTTGACGCGCACGGCGACATCTGGGTCGGCTTGCACGGCGCAGGTAAGCTGATGAAGATCGACCACAAGACCACCAAGTTCACCGTCTTCTCGCCGCCCACCGAGGACTCCGGCGTGTACGCGGCGAGCGTGGACCACAAGAACGACATCGTCTGGATCGCGCAGCAGCACGTGGATAAGATCGCCAGCTTCGATCCCAAGACGGAGAAGTTTGTCGAGTATCCGCTGGCGCAAGCGGAGGAGGACCATCGCCGCCTGGAGGTGGATCAGAACAACCCCAAGCGCATCTGGTGGTCCGGCAACCTGACTGGCCGCATTGGCTACATCGAGTTGCTGGACTAAGCAAGACGAAATAAGTCTTGGTGATAATCAATAGCCAGAAGGGACTCCGGATCATCGGAGTCCTTTTTGTTTGTGCGTGGACCGAACAGAGCCGCGACGGGAAGGGAGCGGTTCAGCGCAATGTGGCGTGTCCGCTGAGAAACCGCTCCCTTCCGGTCGCGGCTCTGTTCGAGCTTTAGTGTTTCGCGGAGGGAGCTGGTGCCGCCGCGTGGGATGGCTCCGCATGTCCTGCCGCGGCGCCGGTCGCTTCGTCGGGCGGCGTGCTGCCGGCGGGGGTCTCGTTGAAACGGACGATTACCGAGATTCGGCGATTCGATGGATCGAGAGGGGCGTCGGGCTTGCGTAGTTGGCCGTCGGCGAAACCGCGCACTTGTGCCACCTGTTTCGGCTGGATTCCGTGCGACTGCATGTAACGGCGAGCGGAGTTGGCACGGTCCACGGAGAGCTCCCAATTAGTGTAAGAGCTGCCTTCGCTGTAGGACTTGGCGTCGGTGTGCCCCTCGATGTAGAGCTGATTCGGCAGGATCCCGAGTTCGGTGGACAGCCTGCTGAGGATTTCGCCGCTGTCCTCGGACAAGACCGCATTGCCGCTGGCGAAAAAAGTCCCCGTAGCGGACTCCATCAATTCGATGCGCAAGCCATCATCGGTGATGGACATGCTGATCTGGTCCTTGAGCAGCTCGAAGTTGGGGGCCTCGCGGATGGACTTCTGCAACTGCTGCTTGAGGTCCTCGATATTGTCCATGGTGAGAACGAAGTTATCGCCCGACCCTGACTCATCGGTTCCCACTTTGCGTGCCTCGCCGGTGGGGTCCTTGAAGTAACCGCCGACTGCCTCTTGTACCTGCTTGCTTGAGTTCATGAGCCACAGCACGATGAACAGCGCCATCATGGCCGTTACAAAATCGGCGTAGGCTACTTTCCATGCGCCGCCGTGATGGCCGCCGTGGCCGCCTTTCTTCTTGATGATGATAATGGGACGCTGGTCGGCCATGTCATCTCTCTCGTCGGTCTTTCTTACGCTGCCTTCGCCGGTTCCGCGGCACCGTCCGCGCCGCGATTCTTGCAGTGCGCCTCGGCTTCTGTGAAGTTGGGCCGGGCATGGCCGGGAATCGCGCGGCGGCCAATCTCGATCGCGGAAATTGGCGCCGAGCCTTTCAAAAACGCCACCATCATCACGCGCAGGACTCCGAAATAGGCCTGCTCATCATCGGCCAGTTTGGTGAGGTTGGAAGCGATGGGCCCGAAAAATCCGTAGCACATGAGGATGCCAAGAAATGTTCCCACCAGCGCGGCGCCCACCTTGTGGCCGATCTCTTCCGGCGGACCGCCGAGCGAGCCCATGGTGATGACCACGCCGAGCACCGCCGCGACGATGCCGAGTCCGGGCAGCGCGTCGGCCACTGTGGAGAGCGCGGTGATCGGCGCGGTTGCTTCATGGTGATGTACTTCCATGTCGCGCTCGATCATCTGATCCATCTCAAAGGCTTCCAAGCCGCCGCCGGCGGCCATGCGCAGCGTGTCGCAGACGAAGTCGCGCGTGTGATGATCCTGCAGAAACAAGGGATATTTGGAGAGCACAGGACTCTTGTCCGGTTCATCGGCATCGGTCTCAAGCGCCATCAGTCCGTCGCGCCGGGCGCGGCTGAATAGCTCATACATCATCTTCATCGAATCCAAATAAAACGCTTTGGTGAACTTCGAGCCTTTTATCACGCCCATCAATCCGGCCACGAGCTGCTTGATGATGTGCAACGGGTTCGCGATAAATAGCGTGCCCAGCGCCGCGCCGCCGATGATGACCAACTCAGCCGGTTGCATCAACACGGCCATGTGGCCGTGCTCCATCAGGTAGCCGCCGATGACCGCGCCAATCACCACTACGATACCGATGATGGGAAACATTAAGAATCATCCTCCAATGGTGATTGCAAACATTTCAAGTTCGTCAGTAGCAAACCCTAGTAACGTACCTGCGCAAGCCCGCCGCCCGCCTTAGCGGCTTCCGCCAATGCGGCGGTGGCGCGCGCGATTAACATTTCTGTGCTGTCTCCCCGTTGCGCGGAAGCCCCGCCAATGGAAATGCTTAGTTCCAAATTGTCACCCCACCAGCGCAGCTCGGTGGGGTCGGCGCGCTGCTCCAGTTTGTTGGCTACGGCGGGCAGCTCGAATGGACTGCACTCAATCAGAATCACCAGCAAGCGATGCTCGTCCCATCGGCCGAGGAAGTCAGTGGGGCGAATAAAGCTCTCGATCGTCTGGCCGGTTGCGTATAGCGCTGCGGGAGCGATTTGTGGACCATACTTTGCTTTCAGTTGAACCAACTGATCAATCTCAATCAGCAGAATGCTGACTGGCAACCGATGTTCCTCAAACGTGGCCAGACTCTCGCGCAAGTGAGATTGCGTTACGCGCAGATTGAGTACGCCCGTCTCCTCATCCAGCGCGCCGTAGCGCGAAAGGCGGTTCTGCCGCCGGTCCCATTCCGAGTTTCCGATGGATACGTCGAAAGTCTCAGCGACGCCGATGACGGTTCCAGCATCACTGCGAATCGGTATGGCACGGACGCGCACCGCCAGTCGGTGCCCGTCCCGGTGATGGATGAACATCTCGGCTTCCGAGGCGCGGCCATCGCGCAGAGCGATTTGAAACGGAGAAGAGGTGTCAGGCTCCGCAGTCGCGCCAAGGTTTGTAGCAGCGCGCGCGGCGAGACCAGGACTCGGCTCGCGCGCACTTCCCGGCGGGAGCGCCGATATTCTGGAAAGAATATTCTCGCGGCAAAAATGGCCCACCACGTCCTGTCGCAGGTATCCCGTGATTTTCTCGGCGCCCTCGTTCCAAAAGCGAATCTTCTCCTCGGCATCAACAAAGTAGACGGCGGTAGGGAGATGCTCCAGCACCTCGCGGTAAATCTCGGGATCGGCAAAGTTCAGCATAGGGTGCCTACGCTGACCCTATCGGAAAATAAACTGTCTTGCCTTAATTTCAAAGGAACCAGCGAACAGAAACCGCGGCGATCAGCGCCACGGTCTTAGAGAAAGAGAATGCGGCAAGGCCAGATATAATGCCAGTTATAATAAAAGTACCATTCAGGCCCGGGTGGCGGAACTGGTAGACGCAAGGGACTTAAAATCCCTCGGGCGGTAACGCCCGTGCCGGTTCGATTCCGGCCCCGGGCACCAGATTCTATGCAAGGATGGCGCAGGCGGTGCCATGTAAAATGGAACGAGATGGAGTATTTTGCAATATTGAAAAGGAGTAGAGCGAAATTCTAGTTTTTATCAAGGCGTTCCCACTAGAATCCGCAACAGCCAATTGTTGAAGAAAACAGACTGCCTCGCGCGACTCAAGGAAATTCTGGATTGCCGCATCATGATTCTGGATGGCGCCATCGGCACCATGATCCAGGGTTACAATCTTGGTGAGGCGGACTACCGAGGCAAGGAATTCGCGGGACACTCCAAGGACCTCCGCCTGAATAGCGACCTGCTGAATATCACGCAGCCAGCCATCCTCGAAGACATTCATCGCCAATATCTGGAGGCTGGCGCTGATATCATTGAGACCAACACGTTCAACTCCAACTCACTTTCTCAGGCCGAGTACGGCCTGCAGGACCACGTTTCTGATATGAACCGGGCCGGCGCCCATATTGCCCGCCGCGCTGCGGATCGATTCATGGCCGAGCACCCGGAGCGCACCTGCTTCGTCGCAGGCTCGATGGGTCCCACCAGCCGCACCGCAACCGTTTCCCAGGATGTGAACAACCCGGCGTCCCGGGGCGTAACTTTCGATCAATTGCGCGATGCCTACTACGAGCAAGCACGCAGTTTGGTGGAAGGCGGCGTGGATATTCTCCTGGTAGAGACCATCTTCGACACGTTGAATGCCAAGGCGGCGTTGTTTGCGATTGAACAGTACTTTGAAGACTCCGGCGCGCGCGTGCCCATTATGGTGTCGGTAACCATTGTCGACCAGAGCGGTCGCACACTCTCCGGCCAGACCGTCGAAGCCTTCTGGAACTCGGTCTCCCACATCAAAATGCTCAGCATCGGAATCAACTGCGCCCTCGGGGCCAAACAGATGCGGCCTTACATCGAGGAACTCTCTCAGATTGCCGGAGTCTACATCAGTTGTTATCCCAATGCCGGCCTGCCCAACGCCTTCGGCGGGTTTGATGAAACACCGGAGCGCATGTCAGCCGATCTGCGCGAGTTTGCGGCGAACGGCTGGGTCAACATGATTGGGGGTTGTTGCGGATCCACGCCGGAGCACATTCGCGCCATCGCCGCGGCGGCCCACTGGATCAAGCCTCACGTCATCTCCGAACCCGAACCCTACTCGCGGTTCAGCGGGTTGGAGCCGTTTACCATTCGTCCGGATACAAACTTCGTGAATATCGGTGAGCGCGCTAACGTCACTGGCTCGCCGCAGTTCGCGAAACTGATTCTCGCCGGCGAGTACGAGAATGCGTTGGTGGTTGCCCGCCAGCAGGTTGAGGGCGGCGCTCAGTTAATAGACGTCAACATGGATGAGGGCATGCTCGACTCCGAGCAGGTCATGACCACGTTCCTCAATTCCGTTGCCTCCGAGCCGGATATTTCGCGCGTGCCGATCATGGTGGACAGCTCGAAGTGGAGCGTGATCGAGGCGGGTCTCAAGTGTATCCAAGGGAAGGGAATCGTCAACTCCATCAGCCTGAAGGAAGGCGAAGAGGCATTCAAGAAATACGCGCGGCTGATCCAGCGCTATGGCGCAGCCATGATTGTGATGGCCTTCGATGAAGCCGGTCAGGCGGATACAGCGGAGCGCAAAGTGGCTATCTGCCGCCGCGCCTACCGCATCCTGACCGAAGAGGCCGGCATCAACCCGCTGGACATCATTTTCGATCCGAACATCCTGACCGTGGCCACAGGGATCGATGAGCATAACAACTACGCTGTCGACTTCCTGGACGCCACGCGCATCATCAAAGCCACCTTGCCGGGCTGTAAAGTGAGTGGAGGGGTCAGTAATATTTCATTCTCGTTCCGCGGCAACAAGGCGGTGCGTGAAGCGATGCACTCGGCGTTCCTTTATCACGCCATCCGCGCCGGTATGGATATGGGCATCGTCAACGCTGGCCAGTTGGCGATCTACGAGGAAATTCCCAAGGACCTGTTGGAACTGGTGGAAGACGTGTTGCTCAACCGCCGCGCTGATGCCACGGAGCGCCTGCTGGTATTTGCGGATTCTGTAAAGCAGAAGGGTAAGGCGGAAGTAGTGGAAGACGCCTGGCGCAAGGGTACGGTGGAGGAGCGGCTCTCCCACTCGCTGGTAAAGGGTATTGTCGAATTCATCGAGGCAGATACCGAAGAAGCTCGCCAGAAGTTCGCGCGGCCTTTGTCCGTGGTAGAGGGTCCGCTGATGGACGGCATGAAAATAGTCGGGGACCTGTTTGGAACCGGCAAGATGTTTCTGCCGCAAGTGGTGAAGAGCGCTCGTGTCATGAAGAAGGCCGTTGCCTACCTGCTGCCTTTTATGGAGGCTGACAAAGCGGTCAGCGGGCTGCGGCAAGCCGAGGCCAAGATCGTGATGGCTACCGTCAAAGGAGACGTGCACGATATCGGCAAGAATATCGTGGGCGTAGTGTTGGCGTGCAATAATTACGAGATCATTGACCTGGGCGTGATGGTTTCCGCCGACAAGATTCTCCAAGCCGCTCGCGATGTCGGCGCCGACATGATTGGCCTGAGCGGACTCATCACTCCATCGCTCGACGAAATGGCGCATGTTGCCCGGGAAATGGAGCGGCAGGGATTTACTATCCCGCTGATGATTGGCGGAGCGACCACCAGTCGCATTCATACCGCGGTGAAAATTGCGCCGGCCTATAGTCAGACAGTCATCCACGTTGCGGATGCCTCGCGAGCGGTGGGCGTGGTTGGCAACCTGAAAAACCCCCAGCTGCGTGCAACCTTTGCGGAAGAGCATCGGCAGGGGCAGGAGCAAGATAGGCAGACACACCGTGCTCCGAAGACTCAAAAGCTTCTTTCGCTGGAAGAGGCGCGGAAGCGGAAACCCAACATCGACTGGAAGTCATGCCAAATTCCCACGCCGTCATTTGTTGGAGTTCGTGTCTTCAATCCTGTGCCGCTAGAGGAGATCGTTCCCTACATTGATTGGACTCCGTTTTTCCATGCCTGGGAGTTGCGCGGGATCTATCCGAAGATACTGGAACGTGAGGACGTGGGAGCCAAGGCGAAAGAACTCTTTGCGGATGCGCAACAACTGCTGGCCCAAATCCTGAAAGACAAATCGCTCACCGCGCGTGCTGTGATGGGCTTCTTTCCCGCCAACAGCGCGGGCGACGACATTGAGATATATGCAGATGAGTCCCGCTCGGTCGTAGTGGGCCAGTTCCACACCTTGCGGCAGCAGTTTGAGAAGCCTGCGGGGGAACCCAACTACGCGCTAGCAGACTTCATCGCGCCGAAGGACTCAGGCCGCCGGGACTATATGGGACTCTTTGCCGTAACGGCAGGAATTCATATCGAGAGCCTGGTGAAGCAGTTTGAAGACAACCTCGACGACTACAACGCCATCATGTCCAAGGCGCTGGCGGATAGGCTGGCGGAGGCACTTGCGGAGCTGATGCACAAACGCGCCCGCGAGGAGTGGCAGTACGGCAAGCAGGAAAACCTGAGCTATGAAGACCTGCTCCGCGAGAAGTACCGTGGCATCCGTCCTGCGCCCGGGTATCCGTCCTGCCCAGATCACACGGATAAATCTTTCTTGTTCACCTTGCTCGATGCCGAGAAAAAAATTGGGATCAACCTCACCGAGTCGATGGCGATGTACCCCATGGCATCCGTCAGCGGGATGTATTTCTCTCACTCGGCCTCGAAGTATTTTGCCGTCGGCAAAATCGGTCGCGACCAAGCGGTGGATTACCATCAACGCAAAGGGGTTCCCCTGCCCGAAGTCGAGCGCTGGCTGTCATCCAATCTGAATTACGATCCGGAGTAGGGAGCGGATCTCTCCAGCAGGTGTTTCCTTCTTCGTATCGCATGTAAACGTACGTTCTTTTTTCGCGAATGCGGAATGCTCGCTGTTGAGCCGTTACGGTCTGGCAATGGCATTGTCTTTGTAGCGAGTGTGCCAAGCCGTGATTAACATGCAGATTGCTCCGCCAACTGTTGCCAGCGCCATATCTTTTTGCGCGTCCCACTGGTCACCCTGAATGCCGAGGAAGGCCTGACCCAGTTCGCCTCCAAACACCTCGGCGGCGGCCCACTCGACCAGTTCGTAGAACAAGCTTATGGACATGGTTAAATTCAGCGGCAAGCAGTAATTGAGAGACCAATGGCTGGACACGAACCGCAGATAGTATTCATACAGCGGAAGCGTTAGCAATAGGCCGAAGAGAAAATGCATGAAACGGTCGTAATGGTTGCGGTTGAAGCCGAATCGCTCGTCAATGCCGAAGCCAGCTAGAACCTGAGACCATTCACTATAAGGAACCCCTGAATAGGAGTAATGTGCACCAATTGTGTGCAGGCAGCAAAAGACCAGGATCAGCGTGTACGAAAAATTGCTCAACGGATAACGCTGGTAGGTGAGAATCAGCACGGCGAGACCGCTCACTTGCAACACGTTCTCCAGAATCCAATCGGAGAGTAGCAGCGGCTTGTAGGCCCAGATCAGCCAGTAGATGGTAAATATTCCAAGAAGCCAACGCGGGTATGGAGACGCATTTGCGGAATTAATCATGAACTCTTCCTTCTAACGCGGGATGTTTTTGGACCTAGTTATATAGGCGACAACTTCGATCAGGCATGGCGACTATTTTCCAGGCCCGTTCAGAACGGAGGCAAAGACTGCGGAGTCCACATTCCCGCCTGACATAATCACGGCAACACGCTGGCCGGCCCATTTTGATTGTTCCTTCAGCAGCGCTGCGAATGAGGTTGCGCCCGCGCCTTCGGCGACATTGTGAGTGCACTCAAATAGCGTGCGCATCGCCGCGGCGACCTCGTCATCGGTTACCTCCACGATGCGGCTGACTCCCTTGAAGATAATCTCCAGTGCGGATGGATCAGGTGTCCGGCAGGCCATGCCGTCAGCAAGTTTGGTTTGGGACGCGACGGAGATCAGCTTGTGTGCGGCGAACGACTGCGCGTAAGCGGGAGAATGCGTGGAAACAACGCCGATTATCTCGGTGCTCAGTCCCAGCGCATCCCGCGCCGCCACCATTGCGCACGCGCCGGAGCCGAGTCCAATGGGCACAAACACGGCGTCGAGATCCGCAATGGACTGCAACAGTTCCAGGCAATACGTCGCTACGCCTGCCACCAGCAGTGGATGAAATGGTGGGACAAAGTGCAGAGACTGCTCGATAGCCAAATGCGCCGCATGCTCCCGGGCCGACTGAAAGTCCTCTCCATGCTCAATTAGTTTGATCCCGAAAGCGCGCATCGCCGCGTTCTTCTCCGCGCTATTGCCGTGCGGGACCACCACGGTGGCAGGTATGCCGTAGCGCTGCGCGGCGAATCCCACCGATTGGCCGTGATTGCCGCGCGTGGCGGTGATGACTCCTTTGGGCTTGGCGGGCAGCTTGGCCAGTTCGTCAAAATAGACTAATCCTCCACGCACCTTGAATGAGCCGACCGGCGTGTGATTCTCGTGCTTCACCCACAGTTCGACTCCAGTCCGCTCACACAGCAGAGGCCAGCGGTATTGCGGAGTTGGCGGCAGGACCGCATGCACAATTTGGGAGGCCGCGCTCAGGTCGGAGAGAGTTAGCTTCATGAAATTAATTATGCCTTACCGGCAGAGCGGTTGTGCGTCCCGACTCCGTTGCCATTCTCGCAATGGGATCAAGAGTATCAGCAGAATATTTTCAATGGGTGAGTGAGAACATTAAATAATTGATGCCCAGCCGCAGCGCTTCCGTGGAGGGCTGCAGCGGATAGCGCGGCTGGTCGATCCACTCCCAGAAGTCGCCGATATCGTTATTGTGATTGATGATCATGGCGAGGCGTCCGCTTTCATCAAAATACCCGTAGAACGTGGGCCGTCCGCCATCCTGCGCCTCATAGGGCGACTCCAGCGCCAACGTGGGAATCTCATAAAAAGTGTGGAAGATGGGATGGTCAATGGTCAGCGGAACGAAATCACGATCGGGAAACACTTGCTGCATTTGCGCGAGAAACCAATCCAATGAGCGCTGGCTGTCGAAGTCGTCGATCATGGCGAACCCGCCGCGATCCAGATATTCGCGAAAATTATCGGCTTCCTCGATCGACAGATTCATCTGTCCCACTTCGCTGAAGTAGGCGAATGGATAATTGTGAATATCCTCGCTGTCGAGGTCGACGATTACATAGGACATCTTGCGCGTGTTGATGGTGGTGGCCTCGCTGCCCACCTGCAGGATGTGCTCTTCCGCGTCGGGATAGTCGTGCGCCCAGCCAGCGGACCCGCCGAATCCGCCGCGATCCCCCCTGCGCGAGCCGTAGCGGATGCGAGCGAAAACGAATTCCGTGTCTTTGGGTGCGGCACGCTCGTCCGCCCGATCATTGAAGGCCCAGCCGCTGCCGCGCCGGTCGCGCTGCGCGTTGGCGACAATGGCCCACAGCGCCATCAGGAGAATCGGGAGCGTTAAAATTAGTAGTATCGGCGCGACCCGCTTGCCGGTTTGAACTGGATACCGAAGCTGCATAGTGGGTCCGCTTTCAGCTTTGAGACGAATCGTAGCTGACTAAAAACTATTCCACGGCGGTGGCGAAGTCAATCAGATTCGACGAGAAGTAGTAGTGTGGTTCGTTGTTAAGTGGCTGGCGCAGTGTCCCGTTTGCGTAGTGCTTCGGATGCCGCGCGCTTGGCTTGGCGTGCCTGCCACCAAAATGCCACGCGGCAGGCCAGCAGGAAGGCCAGGATCGCGCCGTAGCGCAGCGGCAGCGTGACATCCGACTTCACCAGCCAGTAGTAATGCACTACACCGAGCGAGGCGGTAACATACACCAGCCGGTGCAACAACTGCCAGCGCTTGCCGAGACGGCGGATCATGCCCTTGGTGGAGGTAATCGCCAGCGGGATCATAAGCACGAATGCCAGGAATCCCACGGTGATGAAGGGCCGCTTGTAGACATCGGCGAGGATCGATTGCACGTCAAAGAAGTGGTCAAAAACGATCAGCGTTAGGAAGTGCAGGCAGGAATAAAAAAACGCGAACAGGCCCGTCATGCGCCGGAAGCGGATCAGGTCCGGTTGGCCGAGCAGCTTGCGCAGCGGCGTGATGGAGAGCGCAATCAGCAGGAACCAGATGGTCCAGTCGCCAGTGGTGTGCGTGATCGTTTCAATGGGGTTGGCACCCAGCCGCGCTGTGAACGTGCGAAACACCAGCAAGCCAACCGGCGCCAGGCACAGCGGGAAGACCGCAACTTTCGTCCACTTCGAAATCAGCAGCCGGCGAATCAATGTTCGGCTCCTAGTAATTATTTTTCAAGTCCATGCCGGCGTAGAGCGAGGCCACCTGGTCGTAGCCGTTGAACATCAGCGTATCGCGGCGAAACACCTCGCCGAGACGGCGCTCCTTGGCCTGCGTCCAGCGCGGATGATCGACCTTGGGGTTCACATTGGAGTAGAACCCATACTCGTTGGATATGGCGATGTTCCAGGTAGTCGGCGGCTGCTTCTCGACGAACTTGATTTTGGCGATTGACTTGATGCTCTTGAATCCATATTTCCACGGAACCACCAGGCGCAGCGGCGCGCCATTCTGATTGGGCAGCACTTCGCCATATAGTCCAACGGCCAACAGGGTCAGCGGATGCATCGCCTCATCCATGCGCAGCCCTTCCACGTAGGGAAGCGGAATACCAGCAGCTCGCCACTTGGGCATCTGCTTGATGTCGAAGTAGGTCTGGAAGGCGATGTACTTCGCCTTCGAAGTCGGCTCCACCTGCTTGAGCAGCGCGCTCAACGGGAAGCCGATCCAGGGCACCACGATTGACCAGCCCTCCACGCAGCGGTGCCGATAGATGCGCTCCTCGAGTGGCGCCAGTTTCATGATGGCGTCCATGTCCAGCGTCTTGGGCTGCGCTACTTCGCCTTCCAGCGACACGGTCCACGGCGTGGTCTTGAAGTTCTTCGCATACACCGCCGGCTCGTCCTTGCCCGTGCCAAACTCGTAATAGTTGTTGTAGGTGGTGATGTCTTCGAACGAATTCATCTGTTCGCTTGTGCTGAATGGACTCTTGGTCAGACCACTGAGCTTTCGACCGGTTTGCGCGTAGGCCGAAGGGCTCGTCAATCCATGACCAATAGCCGCAGCCGTGCCACCGGTGAGCAGGCTAGCCAGAAATCTCCGTCGGTTCAGATATTCCATCTGGGGTGTTACCTGAGAGTACAGCAGGCTTTTTGACTTTCCGATCAACATCGCCGATCACCTCCGACATTTCCTTCGATTGCCTAACACCTTGGCTGGCATCCCAATCGTAAGATGCAATCGGCAAGGAAAGGTTACTTCCCGCTGATGCCCAAGTTGCAAGTCTAGTTTGCCATAGCCCCGAAAGCTTTGAGACATCTTAAATGGGTGCCGGGCCGGAGTCGCATAGTAGCAAAAATCCCATGCCAACTCCCTAGTAGCCCTTCTTTTTGTCCACCAGATTCAACAGCTCCCGGCCTGCCAGATAGCGTTGAAGATTGTCGCGTAGCAAGGCCATCTGGCGCGGCCAAAACCGGTCCGTGCAGCCTCCCAGGTGCGGCGTGATCAGGACGTTGGGCGCAGTCCATAAGGGATGATCGGCGGGCAGCGGCTCCGGGTCCGTAACATCTAACCCCGCGCCAGCAATGGTTCCCGCTCGCAACGCGGCCATAAGATCATCGGTAACCACCAACGAACCGCGCGCCACGTTCAGCAGCACCGCCGTTGGCTTCATTCTGGATAGCTGCGCCGCGCCGATCAGGCCGATGTTCTCGGCGGTTTCAGGCGCGCACAGCACAACATAGTCGGCCTCGGCGAGCAGTGAGTTCATCTCGCCAATTCCATAAACATGGTCGGCAAGATCACCGCCCTGCGCAGGATTCTTCTTGAGCGCCACAATCTTCATGCCGAGGGCTCTGCAGCGCACGGCGATCTCTCTGCCGATCTGGCCAAAGCCGACGATGCCCAGCGTTTGCCCGCTCAGTTCAGTGGGCGTCAACGGGCGGACCCAGTAATCTTCCTGTCCCCAATAGCGGCGCTCCTGAAAGCGCACCGACGATGGTATGCGCCGGGCGATGGCGAACATCATGGCCAGAGTCTGCTCTGCCACCACCGTCGCATGCACCGTAGTGGAGTTGGTTACCATCACCTCGCTATTGACCAACGCGGGGAACATCATCTGGGTCACCCCAGCCATCGGCGAATGGAGATACCGGAGCTTTCGGCAGCGTGTGAAATGCTCAGTCTTCAGACGCCAAGTAATGAGAATTTCGCAGTCGGACAGATTGGCGAGGTAGGACTCCATGTCCCGCGCGATGACAATCTCCAGATCGGGAAAATCGCGCTGCAACACTGCTTCCTCAACCGTGGGGACAGCAACGTATTCAATCTTCTCTATAGCCGGCCAAAGTAGTTTGCGGCGCGCAATGGGACGCTCGTTCATGGGAGTCAGTCTCCGTTTTAGGAAAAGTACTGTATCGCCGGTCGCCGATAATCCGAGCGAGCTGTGCCGTCGCGCAGCAACAGTAGTAGTGGTTCTATTGCAGCGATCAACTCACCGGTCCGAATGTGCAAGTGATCGGAACCATTTTCAGCCAGCTTGCTAACTCCGGCGCGTAATAATCGTTGGGCACCGACGAAGTTTTCGCGACGCAAATGATGAAATGCCACGGCCACCTGAATGAGTCCCTGCAGCGCCAATTTTTCCGGGCCCTGAGCGGCGAGCCAGGCCTGCTCGAGTACCTCATGGCATTCAAAGTACTGCTCATTGTTGAACAGTTCCACGCCGTGCCGGATTAGCTCTTGCTGCTCGCGCTGGGCATCTTGCGTGGACGGCAAATCGTTAGTCAATTCGGCCCACCAATCCAGCCGCAAAGAGCCGTTTGTCCATTCGCGTCAGCCGTCTGATTACCACTGGCGGGGCAATCGGCGTATGTGAAATCTGACAAAGATATTCCGGGATGGCCCAGACATCTTCCTCTGAGGTCATCCAAGCAATGGCGTCGAACCGTGATAGCCGCACGGGACGCGAATAGGTGCGTAGTGTCTTCTCGCCTCGTAGATTGTAATAGTGCTCGAAGTAAGTCATGGCCAGCTCGCGCAGCGTGCGGTAAACGGGTTCGCGGAAACGAAGTCCGGCGTAATTCGATTTTGCCAGCGCGCCCCACAAGCCGTTTTGCCGGAAGACGGCCAGCACATGATCGTCATCGTGCTCGGCTTCCAGATCCAACAACAGCGCCGGGAATCCATTTTGACTAAGAGCCGCCGCGGCGAACAACGCCCCGTCCATGCAAGCCGCGTGCCGGTCGCGTAATACGTTGCGGGGCGAGCGGCACCGCGGACCACCTGTGCCGAGGTCGTAGGCGATCGCTTCGTCAAGGAATCGTTGGATCAACTCAGGCCGCCGCAGTCGCTTGTATATGGCGCGTTCGCGCGCAGTCAGTGCGATCTTCCCGGCATATGTTTGATGGTTTGCCACGTTGCGATTTGCCACCAGGTCTCCTCGGAAAGCTGCACCGCAATTTTCGATTATCCGCAGCGGGGCGATTCGCTGACGCAATCCTTCCGAGTATACTTATGATTCGCGTCACGGTGAAATGGTGAGGGTCCGGCGCGCCACCAGCCAACTTTTATTGAGGTGAAAATCATGTCTCCGCATGTGCATACCATCAATTTTGCAAAACGCCTGTTAATGGGTCCCGGCCCGAGCGAGGTCGATCCGCGCGTTTATCGTGCCATGATCCAGCCCGTGGTGGGACACATGGATCCCGCGTTTCTGGAAATACTCGGCCAGCTCCAGCAGATGTTGCGCGATACTTTCCGCACGGCCAATACCGTAACTCTGCCCATTCCGGGAACTGGCAGCGCAGGCATGGAGGCTGCGCTGATCAACTTCATCGAGCCAGGCGATGAAGCCGCCGTGGTGGTGGGTGGCGTCTTCGCATCGCGCATGTGCGAAATTCTGGACCGCTGCGGCGCGAAGATCACGCGCATTGACCATGCCTGGGGCACGGCGCCTGATCCGGGGCAGGTGCGCAAGGCCGTCGCTGGCAAGAAGCTCAAGCTGCTGGGGATCGTTCACAGCGAAACCTCCACGGGTGTCTGCACGCCGCTCGAGCCGCTGGCAAAAATCGCGCGCGAGGCCGGGGCGCTGATGGTGGTGGACACCGTCTCCTCGCTCGGTGGAATCGCGTTGGAGACCGACGCCTGGGGCCTTGATGTGGTTTATAGCGGCACGCAGAAGTGTCTGGCGTGTCCTCCGGGACTAGCGCCCATCACGCTGAGCCAGCGCGCGCTGGACGTTTTGCGCAATCGCAAGCAGCCCGTGCAGAGCTGGTATCTGGACCTGAGCATGGTTGAGAAATATTGGGGCCCAGAGCGCAGCTATCACCACACGCCGCCGGTCAACATGATCTTCGCATTCCATGAGGCGCTGCGCTTGCTGCTGGAAGAAGGTCTCGATAAGGCCCAAGCTCGCCATCGCCGCGCACATCTCGCGCTGGTGGCCGGCATGGAGGCGATGGGCCTGCGGATGTTCGTAAATGATCCCGCCGCGCGGGCCGCCACGGTCAACACCATCTGCGTTCCCGAGGGGATTGATGACGCCAAAGTGCGCGGCCATCTGCTGCAGCGCTACGCCATCGAGATTGCCGGCGGGTTGGCGCAACTGAAGGGAAGAATCTGGCGCGTCGGCCTGATGGGACTCACCGCCAGCCCTGCCAATGTGCTGCTATTGTTAAGCGCGCTGGACGGCGCGCTTGCCGAAGCCGGCCACAGGTTCCCGCGCGGCGCTGGAGCCGTGGCGGCGGAGAAGGTATTCGCCGCTTCGTAGGCGCTCCGAGACATCTCGCAAAATGAAAAACCCGCGGCGGATTCACTCCCGCCGTGGGTTTATTTTTGGTTGCAGGGCTAGCGCCTAGAAAATGTACTTCAAGGCGAACTGCATCTGCCGCGCGGAAGTTCTGGTGGAAGAAATCTGGGAACTTGTGGCGCCAGGCGTAACGGATGTGGGGTTTTGAAATACGTTGAAGTTCGGGCTGCCGAAGTTGGGCCGGTTCAAAATGTTAAATAGCTCCCAGCGAAACTCCACGCGACTGCTTTCGCTAATCGTGAAGTCCTTCAGCATTGCTAAATCCCACCCCAACAAGTTCGGGCCTTGCACAGTATTTCTGCCCAGATTGCCCAATACGCCGGAAGACTGGAGCTGGAAGGCGCAGGGATCATACCAGAGATATGGCGTGCCCAACGCCTGGCCGGGCACTACGGAGTTCGTGGTGGCGGCGGGATTATAAGGACCAGCAATACCGCCGACGAAGGTGCATCCCGCCGTCGTGCCGCTGGTAGGATTATTGGAAGCCCCCGGCGCAACGCTGGGCCGCTCCTGATTGCCGAAGATGCGCGTGTTGTTGCCCGCGCGGTCAAAAGCATTCACCACCGTGAACGGCTCGCCGGAGGAGTAGTTCAGCAGGCTGCTGATTCTCCAGCCGCCAAGAATCTTGTTGGCCACGCCGGAGAGTGGCTTCAGCGGAATCGCGTACGAGCCGTTGACGGTGAGGTAATTGCGAATATCAAATGCGGCGCGGCTGTAATCGCGGCCGCGATCTTCCGGGTCCATCGCGAAGCTGGTGATGTTCTCGAAGTCGGTGCTGCCGCCGAGTCCGGAGATTTCGTCCATGGTGCGCGAGAGCTGGTAGACGAAACTGAAGGTCAAACCTTTGTCCGAGCGCTTGGTGATCTGTGCCTGGAGCGAATTGTAATTAGAGTTGGAGTCGAACTCGCGCTGCAGCACGGCGGAGAAATTCCTGTTCCTGCGAGGCGTAGCGGCGCCCGTGAAGCACGCTGATCCTGCGACCGACCAGCACTTCTCGCCATTGATGATGGCGGTCGGCAGCGAAGTGTTCCAGTTCACGTTGCGCGCGTTGTTGCGCGTCTGTGAGCCCAGGTAGCCGAGCATGACGGAAACGTTCGACGCTACCTGCCGCTGCATCGTCAGATTGAATTGCATGGCGTAAGGCTGGTGCGGATTCCAATGAGTGATGTCGATCTGCACGTTGCTGTCATGCAGCGCGGGAGGCTGCGACAGGAGGTTGTCTCCGGCATTGGGAAATGGAATGCCGGATACGGCCGCGCCCGGCGGTCGAACCACCAGGAACCGCTGCTGGAACGGCAGCACACGGAAGGCGCCCACGCGATAGTTCAGTTGCAAGAGCTGGTCATGATAGATGCCGAATCCGCCGCGGATCGAGGTCTTGCCATCGCCGATGGGATCAAAAACAATTCCGAAGCGCGGGGCCAGGTTCTTCAGCGATGGGTTCAGGAAATAGGGGTTCCCGACAGTCACATCCGGATCGAGTTGGTTGCGCAGGTTGGCGATGCGTCCGGCAACTTCGGTCGGCGAATTCACAAACTCATAGCGCAGGCCGATATTCATGGTCAGGCGAGGAGTGACGCGCCACTCATCGGTCATGTACATACCGATCATCCACTGGCGCAGTCCGCGCGGACCGGCAAACACGTTGGCGGCCTCGTATTGATTCGGATCGCCGGCGAGAAATTCGGTGAGTGTGCGGAAATCATATTGGCCGCGGAATCGCGCGGCGGAAAATCCGTTGAACTGAATGCGCTTGGCCAGGCCACCCAGCTTCACCGTGTGCGAGCCGTTGGTGAGCGCCATGTCGTCAATATACTCGAATATATTTTGCGTCCAATAGGCCGGGTTGGTGCCGCCCGTCGAGATGCCCTGAATTCCGCTGCCGGGATTGAGAATGCCGAAACCGCGTCCCGAAATATACTCCAGCGCGTTCAATGCCCCGGGTATCAAATCATCCGCGGTCAGCCGTGTCCGTGTGTAGGCGATGCGAAAATCATTCACCACGCTGGCGCCGAAGATGCGCTTGTAGTTCGCCAGATAGCTTTGAATACGCGAGTCCTGAATATTGCCCAGCAGCCCGAGGCTGGTGGGATTGGTGCGGGCGCCGTCGTCAAAATAAACACGTCCGCTGAGAGAATCGTTATTGGTCAACTGATGATCCACGCGCGCCAGGAAGTCATCCTGATTCGTATTGGTGGAGCCTGCCCAGGAGTACTGTCCCACGCCTCCGCCAAGCCGCTCCTCGGAACCGGCCACATTGGGCAGCGGATAGATCGCCAGATAGGGGCGTATGCTGGCCGCCACCGCTCCCGCCCGCACGGCTGTATTGGGAACAACATTGGTGGACGTGTTGCCCAGCCTCTCACGAACTCCTTCAAAGCTCCCAAAAAAGAAAGTCTTGTCGCGGAGGATCGGTCCGCCGAGGGTGAAGCCGAACTGGTTGCGCTTGAACTCGGGCTGTTGACGGCCGAAGGCGTTGTCCTCCCACTGTGCGGCGTCGAGATTGTCGTTGCGCAGGAAGTGGAACGCGGTGCCGTGAAAGGTATTCGTGCCGGATTTGGTCACCGCGCTGACCACGCCGCCGGCGTTGCGACCGTACTCCGCGCCAAAGGCGCTGGAAGAAACACGGAACTCTTGAATGGTGTCGACGCCAAGCATCATGCCTGACGCGCCAGCAGGCGTGGTTCCATCCTTGCCCATCATGTCCGCGCCATCGAGCAGGAAGCTGATCTGCTGTGGGCGCGCGCCGCCGAGCGACATCTTTTCTCCGGTGCCGGCGGTGGTCGAGGGCCGCGCCGCGCGCGTAAAGATCACGCCGGGTTCGAGGACCATCAGGTTGGAAAAGCTGCGGCCATTGAGAGGAATCTCGCGGATGGTTTTCTCTTCCACCACGCCGCCGACAGTGGCGGATCTCGTTTCGATGAGCGGGGCTTCGCTGGTTACGGTAACCTGCTCGGCAACGGTTCCCACTTCTAGTGTTAGATCGATGATTGCATCACCGCCGATACTCACGGTGATGCTCTGGCGAAGTGTAGTTTTGAAGCCGGTCATTGATGCCGCGATGTCATAGCGCGCTGGTGGCAACGCATTGAACACGAATCGTCCTTGGGCATTGGTGGTGGACTCGCGGGCGATGCCGGTTTCGGTGTTGGTGGCGGTAACCATCGCGCCCGGCACCACGGATTTGCTGGAATCCGTTATCACGCCTTCCAGCTTGCCGCCCACCTGAGCGCGCAAGGGTGGCGTCAGCAGTAGGGCCAAGGCCAATACGTGGATTGTGTACAAGCGAAGCTTTCCCATGAATTTCCTCCGTTACGATTTTCCGTTATGTCCACTGCCGATGAGACAGGCCATCAGGAAGAGCCTATCGGACGCTCCCGGCTACGGTCCCGCGTCCAAACGGTACCGGCTGAACTAGGGCCATACTAGGCGACCATTGCATTTAAGTCAATATGTTTTGAACCTGTTCGGAAGGACCGGATAGGAGTCGCCGTCTAATTATTGCCGGCTAGTAGTTATCAGCTAGTAATCAAACGAGTAGGTGAACTTGGCCTGCAACGAACGATTTTTCTCGCCGCGATTGACGCCGCCGGTCTCGCGGCCTTCATCATAGATGAGAAAGAAATCATCGCCGGGGCGGAAGATGTAGTTCAAGCGGAAATGCAGCCCGGCGAAATGATCGATGTTGTCCAACTGAAAGGTGGTGCTGGTCAGCCAGCGATTGTTCAGCGCATAGTTCACGGCAAAGTTCAGGGCATGCTGCGTGAAGTCCCCGCCGGGCAGCGAAGCCTTGTCGATTTCATAATCGGCTTCCAGCGACGATTGGGCATTCAGCTTGAAGTTATGAACGGTCTGCAGCTTGTACATATTGCCGTGGTAGAAGCCGTAGCGATGGCTGAAGTCGATGTTGGCCCAGTAGCGCCGCTTCGAACTGGACTGATAGCGCAGGACATAAACGTTCCACTGATAGGGATGCGCGGGCACGACCACGCCGGGGACGATCTCGAAGTCGCGTTCGACGCGATCGAATTCGTAGTCGAAGGGGATGATGCGGATCAGGCTGCCATCCTGAAAGAACACTTGTGTGATGTATTTATCGATGCGCCGGACTACGTTATTCGAGGCGTTCATCTGATAATCCCACGTCCCGGAGATATCGAGTTGGCGGACCCAAGGAATGTTGGGGCGCGGACGGAAAGCGATCTGGGGTCCTAGGCGGTGATAGTCCGCGCGACGAATGAAGGCCATATCACCGCGAAAGCCGGGGTCGAGCGAGAGATATTCGAGGCCGAGCAGGAAGAAGTCGCTATCCCATTTTGCGTTGGCGCTCCAGGCCCAGGTGGAGCGGCCGGGCTCTTCGGACTTGGCAAAGAAGCCGTCGGCGGTGAAGTGTTGGGCAAAAGTGAAGATGGCGTCCGAACCATAGATGCGGTTGTAATCTCCGCTGCCGCCCTTCTCGCGGTTCATTATGAATGCGCCGATCATCGAGCGAGCGAGGATATCACGACGCAAGCGGGCCACGCTGTAGTTGCTGGCCAGGATGTTCTCGCGATCCGAGCGGAAGGCTTCCGTCTGGACATTCAGCAAGCCGACGGAGAACCAGCCTAGCTTGCCCGTAATACGGCCGCCGCCGATGATGGGCACGGGGCGTCTGTCGCGTGGAGTCAGGCCAATCGTCCGGCTTTGGAAGAGTCGCAATGTCGCGGTGGTTCCGCGCGAAGCCGTGCCGAGATCGAATATACCGGAACCTTCCTGGAAGAATTCACGTTTTTCGGGAAAAGAAATCGGGAAGCGTTCCAGGTTCACCTGCAGTGCGTCCACGTCGGATTGCGCGAAATCTGTTCTGAACGTCAGATCGGCCGTGAGACCCGGGGTAAGCCTCAGTTTCAAATCTTCAATTCCGACATCGGAAGCATTCTTCGTTACTGTTCGGAAAACGGGGGTGGCCGGCGCGGGCTGGAGCCGATCGACGAACTGCGAAAATCCGCCGAGAATATAAGGCTTGATGCGCATGCGCAATCCTGTTTCGATACCTTCGATGCCACTCAGATGGCCGGACTGCGAGATGTTCTCGAGCTGAAAGCCGCGCCGCCAATCGTTCCAGATGGCGATCTCATTCTTGCGACGGATGTCGCGCTGGACATCCAAACCCCATGTGAGTTTGCCGCCGTTGGCACTATCGGATTCCGACACGCGAATGCTCTTGAAGGGTATGGCGAACTCCACGGACCAGCCGCGCTCGCTTACCGCGGAGCTAACCTCCCACCGTTCGTCCCAGCTGGTATTCACCGTCTTGCCTTCGTCGGAGACCAGCGCGTCATACGCCGTACTCAGCGAGTTGGTGCGGAACAGGAACGCGTTGCGATGGTCGTGATAGGTATCGAGCACCACGGAGACGGTGTCGTCACCGGCCAGGTCGCCATCGCGCCGCCGCTCGCTGCCACGGATGCCCGCCGGGTTGGAGTCGGCGCAGAACACACCAATGTACAGCGTGGTCGGCGTGTAGATCACCCGAACCTCGGTCGTTTCGGACACCGGCTCGCCCTCGGCGGGTTCCTTCTGAATGAATCCGGCGGAGACCGCGGCCTGTTGCCATACGGCGTCTTCAAGCTTCCCGTCGATTACGGGTGGCGATGCGACGGCGTGGGCGGCAACGCTGCGATGGCCATGTGCAGTTGTGGAGGATAACGACGCGGGGGAAGACGCGGGCGGAGTTTGCGCGACCAGTTGCAATGTCGTCCACAGGCATGCGCCGGCGATCCAGCCCCCCGGGCGGGCGCACCGCGCCGTTTTAGAGATTGTTGATTTCATCGGAAGAATCATGAGTAGTATTATTTCCACGCGACGTTCAATTGCCGGGTAACCATCTTGCCGCTCTTTGTATGATAGCCGAACTATTCGAGAAATAATCCGCAGAATCACAGGCGCATATGAAGTTAACCAATCGTTTGCAATGGAGAATATTTGCATCCTGGTCTGTTTTAGAGGATGATCCAATGGCTTGCGTGTAGAGCTTGAGCGGATTGTATCGGCTACGGATAGACTGAAGATATTTATTGAAGTTCAGCGGCAGGTGAAGCAGCGATGGGAGCATCGATAAACAACAAACTGGTGCTGCGTGCGATCCTGCCACTGCTTGCCGGCAGTGCCGTGTTGATGATGCCCGCACCGGAGGGTTTGACTCCAACGGCCTGGCGCTACTTTGCGCTGTTCGTCGCGGCTATGACCGGCATCGCCACCGAGCCGCTGCCGCCCGCACTACTTGGACTGGTTGCCGTGAGCATTGCCGCGGCGGTCCGGCTGGTGTATCCCACGCCGGCGCAGTCGCTCAGTTGGGCGCTCAGCGGATTCGCGAACTCCACCATCTGGCTGATCTTCGCCGCCTACATGTTCGCCGCCGGCTACTCGAAGACGGGCCTCGGGCGGCGCATCGCTCTGCTGCTGATTCGCGCGATGGGCCGCAGTACGCTGGGCCTCGGCTATGCGGTGGCCTTCTCCGACGGATTAATCGCGCCCTTCATGCCCTCCAACACGGCGCGCAGCGGCGGGACCATCTATCCGGCAATCCGGCACATCCCCGAGCTTTACGACTCGCACCCCAACAGTCCCAGCGCGCGAAAAATTGGTGCGTATCTGCTGTACACCGCGCTGGCGACCTCCTGCATCACCAGCAGTATGTTCCTTACCGGGCTGGCGCCTAACGTGCTAGCCAAGGGCATGGCGCTGAAGGTGATCGGGCAGGACATCCCCTGGACCACGTGGTTCATCGGCTACGCCCCGGTCGGCCTGCTGCTGTTTGCACTGACGCCGTGGCTGCTGTTCAAGATTTACCCGCCGGAGATACGGCAGTCCCCAGATGCGCCGCAATGGGCTGCCGTTGAACTCGGCAAGATGGGGGCGGCGACGCGGCGCGAAAAAACGCTGATCGTGCTGGTGTTGCTGGCGCTGCTTCTCTGGATATTTGGAACGAAGTATCTGGACGCCACGCTATCGGCGGTGATCGTGGTCTGCCTGATGGCGCTCACCGGCGTGGTTGATTGGGACGACATCATCGGCAACGCCGCCGCGTGGAATGTGCTGATCTGGTTCGGCACACTGGTTACGCTGGCCAACGGACTGGCCGAGAGCAAATTCCTCGCCTGGGTTTCCGCAACCCTGTCGCCGCACTTCGCCGGCCACTCGCCGTACATGACCGCCGCGCTGTTGGCCACCACTTACTACTTGCTACATTATTTATTCGCCAGCATCACCGCGCACGTCAGCGCGCTCTACCCGGTGTTTCTCGCCGTGGCGATCACGCTGCCGGGCCTGTCGCCGCTCGGCTGGGCGCTGTTGCTCGGCTACCCCGCAGGCGTCTTTGGTATCTTGAACCCCTACGCCACCGGCCCTGCGCCCATCTACTACGGCAGCGGCTACATCCCCGGCAAGGACTTCTGGGTCTACGGCTTCATCCTCGGCATGCTCTACCTGCTCGCCTACCTGCTTATCGGCCTGCCCTGGTTGCTCTGGCTGCAACCGTAGTGTTCCGACGTTCTTATTTTGGTAGCCACGGCAAGCGCATTTCTTGCCGTGTGGTTTTCGGTGATTTGTTACGCCTTAGCGAAGGCCATGCAGGCCCGGATGTCGTCGCGCGCGAGGTCAGGAAAATCAGCAAGAATCTGGTCCTCGCTCATGCCGCCAGCCAGATACTCCAGCACGTCATACACAGTGATCCGCGTCCCCAGCACGCAGGGCTCCCCGCTGCGAACTGCCGGGTTGACTGTGATTCGTCCCTGCCACTTCATGGCCTTGATTGTAGCGCTTCGTGGCGCGGCGTACCACAGCCGATGAGAGCCCCGACCGCCAGGGAGGGGGCACGCTCAACGGGCACGGTAATCGGCTGACGTGCCCCCTCCCTGGCGGTCGGGGCTCTCATCGGAATCATCCGCGCACTAAATTACCGACTTCCT